>JAHKLT010000075.1 GCA_020854915.1 Methanobacteriaceae archaeon
ATTCTGGTTTAAAAGACTCTAAATTAAAAATTATTAATAATAAAAGTGTACTTTTATGAAATATCATTTGTACACTATCAAACAATATAAAATAAGCATTGTATATCCTCAGAAAAAATTAAATTATCGGACACCTTGATAAATAAAATAATTTACAACTAAAAATGGAAAGTTAACCAACATTGAAACACTACTAATTTCTTTAACTATCAATAGTGCTTCATATATAAGAACTACAGATTCTAATGGAATAGCTAGCTTAAATATAAATTTAAATCCAGGCAGTCACATAATATCTTATTCTTTTGCTGGACAAGGTAGTTATTTATCTTGTTCTGGTTCTACAACATTAACTGTTTCACAAAAAGATGTTAACATAGTCCCTATTACATTATCTGTCGTTACAAAAACAGGGAACGCATATACTGTTAAACTAACTGATGAATCAAATAAAGCTATTGCAAATAAAGATGTTTATATTACTGCTAATGGTAATACTTATGCAAGAACCACTAATTCTGAAGGTGTGGCTAGTTTGAATATAAATTTAGATCCTGGGCAATATAGTTTCACGGTTAATTATATCCCCGAGGCAATTTCTATGTATATTGCAAATTCTGTTACTCATACATTTATTTCTAGTAGTATGGGATCAAATCAAGTACAAATTACTCCTCAAAAAACTTATGTGACCAAAGGTACTTAGTGGTTGTAATAATGATTTAGAAAAAGCTGTAGTTATATATGATTTAGCTTGTAAAATGGAATACAGAGAATATGGAGATGGATTTCAAAATGCACATAACTCATTTTTATCATATGGGGGTAATTGTTGGGATCAAACAAATGTTTTCATGGCAATGGCTAAATATGCAGGTTTAACTGTGAGAGCAATTACTGGTGTTTCAATCTCACAAAAGTTACAGGCAAGTTAACAGATTATTATTAAATGATATATATACTACTTAAATGATAGAATAAATGGGACTGTCAATTTGTTAGTTGATATAAATTTTAAAATTCCAATAATGTCTCAAATTAAGAATTAAAGTTATTAAATGAAATTAAATTTTAAAAACAACTAACATTTTGACAGGCCCTCGGACACCTTGTTAAGATAATTATTATATTATAAAAAATAAATAATTAATAAATGTATTAAATTAGTTTTATGTGATTTTATGAGAGATGTAAATATTTTAGTTGAGGCATTACCATATATTAAAAAATTTCATAATAAAAAAATATTAATAAAATATGGGGGTCATGCAATGATTGATGATGAATCTATGGCTTCAACTAGTAGGGATACTGTACTTTTAAAATATGTTGGAATGAAACCTATAATTGTTCATGGGGGTGGACCTGAGATTTCTCGATCTATGGATAAATTAGGTAAACAACCAAAATTTATTAAAGGACTTAGGGTTACTGATGAAGAAACAATGGATATAGTTAAAATGGTTCTTGTTGGAAAAATTAGTACAAATATTGTTTCTCAGATAAATTTACATGGTGGTCATGGTATTGGTATTTCAGGCAAAGACAGTGGTCTAATTAATGCTCGAAAAAAACCTGCACATAGAATTACAGATCTTGAAACAGGTTTGGAAGAAGAAATAGATTTAGGCCTCGTTGGTGAAATCGTTTCTATTAATTCTTTAATTATTCATATGTTTACAGATAATGATTTCATTCCAGTTATTTCTCCAATTGGAATTAGTGATAATGCTAATACTTTAAATTTAAATGCTGATACTGCTGCAGGTGAAATAGCTAAAGAAATTGATGCTGAAAAATTAATTATTTTAACTGATGTTCCAGGTGTTTTAAAAGATTCCGATGATCCTGATTCATTAATTCAAAAAATAAAAATAGATGAAGTTGATGATTTAATAGAAAAAGGTATAATTTCTGGTGGTATGATTCCTAAAGTTGAAACATGTGTAAGAGCTATTGAAGGAGGAGTAAAGTCTGCTCATATTATTGATGGTAGATTAAAACATGCTTTACTTTTAGAAATTTTCACTACTGGTGGTATTGGAACTATGATTTATAAATAGCTATTCTTTAGATATAATATCCTTATTGGAACTATGATTTATAAATAACTATTCTTTAGATATAATATCCTTATATTTTCTTTTTAAATCTTTTCTAAGTAATTTCCAACCATTAACTCGTGGAAGTTCATTTAAACTTATTATTTTTTTTGGAACTTTATATCTTGCAAGGTTTTCTTTTGCAAAATTTATTAATTTTTTTTCTTGGGGTTTATTTTCCCAGACTACAGCTGCAATTGGTAATTCTCCTCTATGACAGTCATCAATACTAAAAATAGCTATTTCTTTAACATCTATGTGATGAATTAATGTTTCTTCTACTTCAGTAGGATATATTTTCCATCCACTCATTACAATCATGTCTTTTTTACGATCTGTTATAAAAAGGCGATTGTCTTTATCAATATATCCAATATCACCTGTTAAAAACCATCCATTTTCTAAAAATGTTTCTTTTGTTTCTTTTTCCATATTCCAATATCCTTTAGCAACTGCAGGACCTCGAAGAGCTATTTCTCCATTGTCATACTTTTTTAATTCTTTTTTAGGATTATTTTCATCTACAATTTTTACTTGTGAAAAACAAACTGGATGGCCAACACTTTCAAATTTATCAGCACTTACATAATCTTCTGGCCTTATAGCTGTACCAGTTCCTATAACAATTGTTTCTGATAGTCCATAAGAATTTATTATTGGTATATTGTATTTTGTGTGGAATTCTTTCCATATCTTTTTATGTAATGGTCCACCTCCACTTATTATTTCTCGAACTGTTTTTAATTTAGATATTTTTTCATCTTCTAATTTTGTTAGTGAATGGATTACTGGTGGCATTCCTGTTAAAACACTTACTTTTTCATTTTCACAAATTTCTAGATATTCTTCTAAATCATAATTTTTCATCATAATGTATAGTGCACCTGCTCTAAGTGCAGCTATTCCCCAAGATAATCCTACATGAGCCATTGGATAAATTCCTAAATAAACATCGTCTTGTTTTAAAGTCAATACATCACATTCATTATGGATTGCTGTAAACCAATTTCCATGTGTTAGCATAGAACCTTTAGGTTTTCCTGTTGTTCCAGATGTATACTGTAATTGACACAAATCATTCCAACTAGTTTCTTCTGCTGGTAAAATTTCACAACTTTTAAATTCTTCTATATTTTTAATTAGATAAGAAGAAATATTAAGTTCTTTTAAAATATCCTCTGCATTTTCATCACTTATTATTAATTTAGCTTCAGAATCTTTTACTAGATATTCGATTTCAGGTAATGTAAAAATTCTATTTGTAGGAATAGCTACTGCCCCAATTCTCCAAATAGCTAAAATGGAAAATATGTATTCTGGGGAATTTTCTAAATAAATTAAAATATGATCTCCTTTTTTTATATTTTTACTTATTAATATTCTTCCAATTTCTGATATTATAGATAATATTTCTTTTGAATTGTATTTTAATCCATTTTCAATATTATAGAATACATCTTTTGATAATCTTTTTGCATTAGCATCTAAAAATGTTGTAGTGTTTAGTATTTTAATTCCTCCAATTATAATTTATTTTTTATTGCTTTAGTCATTTCTATAGTTGAATTTATACCACCTAAATCTGGTGTTAAAACTTTTTTCTCTTTTAATGTTTTTTCTATAGCTATTTTAAGATTTTTAGATATTTCGTACTCTTTTAAATAATCTAACATAATCGATACTGTTAAAAGCATTGCTGTTGGATTTGAAATATTTTTACCCGAAATATCAGGTGCTGAACCATGAACAGGTTCGAATAATCCATGTTCATCTCCAATATTTGCTGATGGAGCAAAACCTAATCCTCCAACCAGTCCTGCAGCCTCATCAGATAAAATGTCACCAAAAAGATTACTTGTAACTATAACTCCGAATTCTTGTGGTTTTCTTATTAGATACATTGCTGTTGCATCTACATAATAATCATTAGTTTTAATATTTGGATATTTTTTAGCTATTTTATAAAATGATTCTTTAAAAATTCCGTCTGTTTTTTTTAAGACATTACTTTTATGTACACATGTAATATTTTTGTAATTTTTATTTTCGCATTGTTTAAATCCTATTTCAGCTATTTTTTCACTAGCTTTTTTTGTAATTATTCTTAATGCATGAATTTCTTGATTTTCTTTTATGATTTCTTCTTTTTGAGAGTATAATCCTTCTGTATTTTCCCTAACAATTAAAAAATCTAAATCATCATAAATACATTTAACTCCTTTAAATGATTTTATTGGTCTTAAGTTAGCATAAGTTTTTAATTCTTTTCTAAGTGTTATTATTGGGCTTTTTTCATTAGGTGTTGATGTTGTTGCACCGAATAAAACAGCATCAGAAGATTTTGCCTTTTTTAATGTTTCTTCAGGTAATGTTGTACCTGTTTTTTTAAAACATCCATTACCTGCATTAGCTTCATTAATTGATAAATTTAAATTTAACTCATCAAGAATCAATTTTGCCCCTTCCATAACTTCTCTTCCAATTCCGTCTCCTGGAATAACTGTAATTTTGTACATAAACTCACTTAATTTTGTTCGCCTTTTATCGAAATATTTTTATACTATATTTAATATAAATATTGTTATTATTAGGATAAATAATTTATATTGTTTGATAATAAATGAGGTTTTATAATGGAGAAAAGTATTGATGAACTTATTGAAGATTTAAATGATGATGATGAATTTGTAGTAGAAGAAGCAAAAGGTCTTTTGGAGATGAGATGTGAAGAATCTACTGATCCTTTGATTAATGCATTAAAACATAAGAATAAAAATATTCGCTTAAATTCAGCTAATGTTTTAGGTAATATTAATGATACAAAAACTATTGATCATTTAATTAAATTATTATATGATAATAATAAACTAGTTAGAAGGGAAGCATCTACTGTTTTAAGTCGTATGGGGGAACCTGCAGTTGATCCATTGATAAAAGTTTTAAATGATCCAAATTGGAGAGTTAGAGGTGCTGCAGCATGGGCTTTAGGTAATATTAAAAATGAAAAAGCTATTCCTTTTCTTGAAAAACTCTTAGATGATGAAAGTGGCTTTGTTAAATCAGGTGCAAAAAATGCAATAGCTAGTATTCAAGGAAAGACTTAATAATTTAACTTTTAAAAACTAAGGATTTTATTTAGATTTAAATTCTAATATTCGATAATCAAATTAAACTAAATAGATAATTCTTATGTAATCTTTTTTAAATAAAAACTTTAAAATTTTTATTTTTATTATTATTTTCTACTTATAAATGATATTTATTTTTGAATTTTATTTAAAACTTTTTATTTTTTTTAAATAATCAAAATTAAATGTCACTTTTTTAACACTATTTTTCAGGAAAATCAATTACTCGGAAGTATATTTCCACTAGATTTATATACTGTAAGATACATAAAATATATTAGCATATTCTTAACTTGAGTTGTATTTTTCATATAATGAAAACTAACCTTTTAAAAATTTTAATTTTCATTATTTAGTAAGTTTTCAAATTAATGAGTAATTTAACATAGCTTAGAGTATACTAGGTGATTTTATGATTGTTATTGGAGTTTTAAATCTACAAGGGGCTGTTAGTGAACATTATGGAATCACAAAAAAGGCTATAAAAAACTTAAATATAAATGCAGAAGTAAAATCTGTTAGATATGCTGATGAAGTTGCTGAATGTGATGGAATCATTATATCTGGTGGAGAAAGTACAGTTATAGGTAAAATTATAACTAGGAGAGGAATAGATAAAACCATTAAAGAGAAAAAGATTCCAGTTTTTGGAACTTGTGCGGGAATGGTTTTACTTGCTAAAAAAACTAACTTCGATCAAGAGTTACTTGGTATTATGGATATTGAAGTTATAAGAAATTCATATGGCAGACAAGTAGACTCTTTTGAGAAGAAAATAAAATTTTTAGATAGAGATTTCTTTGGAGTTTTTATAAGAGCTCCTAGTTTAAAAGATTATGATGAATCTAAAAAGGATATTGAAATTTTATCAGAATTCAATAATGAAATTATAGCTATTAAACAAGGATGTAATATAGCTATTTCTTTTCATCCAGAATTAACTGATGATACTTTTATACATGAATACTTTATAAAGGAGGTTTTAAAATGTGTGGAATAGCTGGAATAGTTTATAAAGATAAAAAATTACATAATGTTGGAAATGATATGACTAATATGCTTGATGCTCTTCAGCATAGAGGTCCAGATTCAGCAGGATACTCGTTTTATGGTGGAACAGGTTTAAAAGAAGGAGAATATATATTAAAAATTCAAGTTAAAGATCAAAAAAAGTTACTTGAATCAGTTCAAGATGCTATAAATTTTGTAACTCCTATATTAAGTGATGAACAATTGCCTTCTGTTGGAGATTCATATATTTATAAATGTAAAGTGGAATTAGAAGATTTTTCAGAGTTAAAACCTTTAATATCTAGTGTTGATAGTATTGATGATGTTATTGTATTAAATGGTAGTCATGATTTTGAGATGATTAAAGACGTTGGTTCTGTTTTAGAAATTGCAGATCGATATGGTGCAAGAAAGGTTAAAGGCACTCATGCTATAGGTCATACAAGATTCTCAACAGAAAGTAATGTAGATAGATATCATGCACATCCATTTCAAACATATATTATTCCAGATATATCTGTAGTCCATAATGGCCAAATTACTAATTATTGGAATGTTAGAGATCCTTTAGAGCGAAAAGGACATGTTTTTGAAACTTTCAACGATACTGAATGTTTAGTTCACTATATAGCAGATAAATTAAACACTGGTTATTCTTTAGAAGAATCCCTTGAACAATCTGTGGAAGATATGGATGGTCCATTTTCATATATTATAGGAACTCCTCATGGTATTGGTATAGCTAAAGATAAATTAGGTCTTCGCCCAGGAGTCATGGCAGAAAATGATGAATTGTTTGCTATTGCTTCTGAAGAAATTTCTTTAAGTAAAGTTGTTGACACTCAAAATATTGAACAGATTTACCCTGGGGAAGTAAGAGTTTATGAGATTTAGGTGGTATTATGAGTAAAATAGCTAGATTAGATGCATCTCCTCTTTCACCAAGAGAGCTAAATTCAAAAGTGAAAGAGTTAGCTAAAACTAATGATAAAATTATCATAGAAAAACCTAGTTCTATGCATTATTTGGTTTCGGGATTTACTGATGATGCTGAAATTGAATTTGATGGTTCTGTAGGATATTTTGCCGGTACAATGCTTGATAAAGCAAATCTAAAAGTTAAAGGAAATGCTGGATGGTTTGTTGGCGATAATATGACTGGTGGTGAAATAATAGTTGAAGGTGGTGCTGGTGATGGAGCAGGTCAGGGTATCTATGGTGGAACTTTGATTGTTAAAAAAAGTGCTGGTGCTAGAACTGGAGAAATCATGAAAAATGGAACCATTATTATTGGTGGAAATTCTGGTTTTATGACAGGTATTTTCATGATGGGTGGACGAATGATAATTCTTGGTGATATTGGTGAAGATGCTGCTGAATCTATTATTCGTGGAGTTATTTATGTTAAAGGTAAAATTAGCAGTTTAGGAAAAAATGCTAAAATAGTAGATATAGATTCTGAAGATAAAAAAGAGCTTAAAGAAGTTTTAAATAAATATGATTTTTATTTAAAAGATTCAGAATATACTCAATTTAAAAAAATTATACCAGAGAGTAATAGGCCGTTTTATGGTTAATAATTAAAAGGAGGGAAAATAATGCCATTTAAAGTAGAAAGAGATCCAGTTTTATGTAAAAGGAGCTTTAATAGACCTGGTTGTTGTTGGTATCTTTGTGATGTTATTGATGAAAATATTTGTGGAAAATGTTTTTCATGCTATAATAATTGTCCACATGATGTTTATGAAATAATTGATGGTGAACCATATCCATTAAATCCAAATAATTGTGTTGGATGTAGAATATGTGAGGAAATGTGTCCAAATAAAGCTATTCGTATTAATGCTGTTGAAGAAGATCCAAGAGAGGCATGGGGATTTAGCGATGTATCAGAAATTGTGAGAAAATCAAATAAAGGTTCTTATAAAATTAGGAGTACTGGCGCACTAAGGGAAGTACCTAATTTTGATGATTTGGTTGTTATTCCAGCACAAGTTTCAAGACCTCCTTTAGATATGTACAGGGAGCCTTGTGGAACTGATGTTGTTTTAGGTAGTAGATATGCAGAGAATCCTTTAAAATTAAAAATACCAATAATGATTGGAGCTATGTCTTTTGGTGCATTAAGTAAAGAAGCTAAAATGGCATTAGCTAGGGGTTCTTCACTTGCAGGAATAGCTACAAATACTGGTGAGGGAGGAATGCTTCCTGAAGAAAGAGAATTATCTGATCAATTAATTGCTCAATATGCATCTGGAAGATTTGGAGTTTCTGCTGATTATTTAAATAGTGCTGATGCTGTTGAAATTAAAATAGGACAAGGTGCAAAATCTGGAATGGGCGGTCATTTACTTGGTGAAAAGGTAACTGCTGAGGTATCTAAAATAAGAATGATACCAGAAGGTTCAGATGCTCTTTCTCCTGCAAGACACATGGATATTGTAGGACCAGAAGATTTAAGCATGAAAATATCACAATTACGTGAAATTACTGAATGGAAAATTCCTATTATGGTTAAATTTGCTTCAGGAAGAGTTTCTTCTGATGTAAAAATAGCTGCAAAGGGTGGAGCCGATATAATTGTTGTTGATGGTATGCAAGGAGGAACAGGTGCTGGTCCTGATGTTATTATGGAAAATTCTGGTATACCCACTATTGCTTCTATAGTCGAAGCTGATAAAGCTTTAAAAGAAGTTAATTTAAAAGAAGATGTTTCTCTTGTTGCTGCAGGAGGTATTAGGTCAGGTTCTGATTTAGCAAAAGCATTAGCTTTAGGTGCTGATGCAGTATATGTTGCAACATCTGCACTTGTAGCTATTGGTTGTAGAGTATGTCAAGTGTGTTATTCTGGAACATGTAGAAAAGGAATAGCTACTCAGGATCTTTCTTTAAGGCATAGAATGGATTATAAAAAAATGGGTGTTAAAGTTGCTAAATATATTCAAGCTATGTCTCAGGAAGCATGTATGCTTGTTCAACAGGCGGGTAATACTCACTTAACAAAACTTGAGAAAGAAAACTTAAGATCATTATCACTTGAGGCTTCAGCTTTAACTGGTGTTCCTATGGCGGGTAATGATAAATGATTATTTGCTTTGTTTAGCTATACACAATTTACAAACAGCATTGGGATTATCTTCTTGTTTTTCTTTAACAGGACAATAATAAATTCCATTTTTTTCTTCTACTTTTAAATCTCCTGGAAATGGTGTTCCAACAGGGTGTATTGGTTCTTTTAAAATATATGTAGCATACATTGAGCATAATGCATAAATTAATGGGAATCTACTTTCTTTTCTTTCATTTTGTCTATCTTTTTTAAATTGTTTTCTAAGTAAATCAATAGATTCGATATATTCTACTTTATTGATATTCTTAGTATAGGTGTTATTGTTTTCTTTAATTTCTTTTATTCTCATGATGAAGTATTTTATATAAACCTCTAAGAATTTTTCACGATATTGTACTTGAACGTATTTTCCATCATCCTTTAAAATAGCTGTAGCTATCATTAGGTCAAAGACAGAAATTGTTTTTGCAAATTTTTTTAAAATATTAAGTAAATCATTTTGTAAAATATTATTATTTTTACTTAGATTTTCGAAACTTCTAAAAACCTCTTCATCATTATACAACTCGTTAAACATATAATCAATAAAATTTTTAATTTAAATAAATTTATTACTATGAAATTGGATACTGCACTTCTGTAATTAATTCGTCTTCAGCTACTTCTTTAGGACTATTTTGATAAATGTATATAGGAGCATCTGTTAATTTAAGATTGTTTTCATTTAAATAATTTGATAATTTATCAACAGTCTCAATTATTCTGTTATATGGTCCTTTATGTAATGTGCTTATTGCTGTATGTTCTGGAATTGTTAAAACTTTAATTTCATCATTTCCATTTATATATTCCTCTATTGGTATTCCAAATTCATATTTTATTTCATTATTTTCTTTATAATTTCTTGCAAATAAATGTCCTGTAATTGTTAAGTTATTTTCTTCTATAAATTCTATTAATTCTGTAATAATTTCATCCATATTTTCTGAAGGATCATATTGCCTTATTATAATATTTTGTTTCTCAATTTCTATTTTTTTCATAGTTTCATCTTTTTATGATTGAATTTTTTCTTAAATTTAATTATCTTCTAACATTATATTTTATATTTTATATTTTCATCTTTTTTAATTTTTTTAATTTTTTTAATGAAAAATTTATGTAGGAACATAAATAAAATAAGTTCAAGATATTATGATTACAATTACTAAGAAAGAAGAAATTGTTTTAAACAAAATTAAAATATTTCATTTAGAATATACAGATGGTGTTCCTGAAAATATTTTAAAAGAGGACTTAGAAATTTATGAACATGAATTAAATCAAATTTTAAAAGTACTAAATGAAAAAAAACTAATTTCTTATGAAAATAATGTTATTAACTTACTTGATAATGGAAAAACTATTAATGCTGTTGATTCTCAAAGTGATGTTAAAGATGCTGAGCTGGATCAAAAAGAAAAAGATTCACTAAATTTAATTAAAAGTATTGTTGATGATAATAATTTAGTTTCAAGATATATCTTAGAGGGTAATCTTTTGTATGGTGATTTGAAATTAAGTAATTTTAGAATGTACCATATTATTTTATCATTAGAAAATAAAGAAATTATTAAAAAAGTAAAAAAAACTGATGGAGAATATTATTTATTAATATAAGAAAAACAACCCTATCTTATTAGTTAAAGACTAAAAACATCATATTTATCAATTTAATTAATAGCAAATACTTATTTTACTTATTTTAATAATTTTTTTGATAAATTATTTAACCTGTAATTTTATATTATAATTTATTGGTTTATTTTTATTGGTTTATTTTTATTGGATTATTTTTTTTAAAGTATTAAGAATTTCTAAATTAATCATAACATTTATATATTTTAAATTATAATTAATTTATATAAAATATTTATTTAAAAATATTAAATTTTGTTATAAAGGTTTTTTTACTATGATGCGTATAAGTATGTCACTTCCAACAAAATTATTAGATGATTTTGATGAAGTATTAAAGGAAAGAGGTTATCAATCTCGTTCAAAAGGAATAAGAGATGCTCTACAAGATTATATTGTTAGATATCAATGGATGAATGAGATGGAAGGGGAAAGAATTGGTATTATAACAATTATTTATGATCATCATTACACTGGTGTTATGGAAAATCTAGCAGAAATCCAACACAATTTTAGAAATGAAATTAATACCAGTATGCATATTCATATGACTAAGAAGTATTGTATGGAAATTATTGTAGTTAATGGGGATATAAATGATATTAGAGAATTAACTGAGAAAATGATGAGGCTTAAAGGAGTTGAACATGTTAAACTCACTAGTACAGCTAATGGTGAGGATATAAAAGAATCTTAAATGAAATTTTTAACAACTCCTTATCATTATAATTTATTAAATGATTTAGATAGGTTATCTGTATTTTATGAAGGGATAAATGATTATTTTAATTACAAAAAACCATCTAAAGATTGTTTAATTTTTGATATAGGTTGTGGATCTGGGATTTTAACTTATTTTATTCGAAATAATACTAATTCAAAAATTATAGCTATTGAAAAATATAAAAAAGCTTTTGAAACTGCAAAACAAAATTTAAAAGAATTAGATAATATAGAATTAATAAATGAGGATATTCTCAATTTAGAATTTGATAAAAAAGCAAATTTAGTTATTTGTGAAATGTTAGATACTGCTTTAATTGATGAAGAGGAGGTTCTAGCAATAAATCATATTCAAAATTTTTTAAAGAATGATTTCCAAATTATTCCAGAAGGAATAATTAATATTGCAGAATTAGTTAAAACAGATAGAGAATATATTCATTATGAAGATGATTCTATTACAAATAATTATGAAGTTCTATCAAATAGTATTAAATATTCTGTTATTGATTTTTCAAAAAGAATAAATCCTAAATTTAAGGGTATATTAGAATTTAAAATAAAAAAAGATTCAATTATTAATGGTATTAAAATTACAAGTTTTACAAAAATTTTTAAAAATATTATTTCAGGACCTACTTCAATGATGAATCCTTCTCTGTTTATTCCTTTAAAAGAAAAAAAAGTTTATAAAAATAATATTATATCAATTGATTTGGAATATAGTATGGGTCAAGGTATAAAAACAATTAAAACAAATTTTAGGTGATATTATTATAAAAGATGAATTAAATGATTTTTTAAAAGATTTTGATAAATTGCTTATAATGGGCATTGGTAATACTTTAAAAAGTGATGATGGTGTTGGTCCTTTTATTATAAAAGAATTAAATGATATAAATTCTAATAATTTAGTTTTAGTTGATGCAGCTACGGCTCCAGAGAATTTTACAGGATTTATTAAAAGTGAAAAACCATCACATATTATTATAATTGATGCTACATTGATGGATGAAAAGCATGGTCATATTGGAATTTTTAATAAAGAAGATTTTGGGAATGTTAATATGTCTACTCATTCAATGAACTTATCTGTTCTTATTAGATATTTAGAGCAAAATAATCTATTTAAAATATTATTTATTGGAATTCAACCTGAAAGTTTAGATTTCTCTTTAGAATTATCAGATATTGTTAAAAAAAGTTCTTATGAATTAATTGATATGTTAAAAAGCTTTTTTATATAAGTAAAATAAAATATTATTCTATGAAGATATTATTTATAGGTGCAAGATTATTTGATGATATTTCTTATTATTTAAAAGAAAAAGGAATACATAGTATTTTAACAGAATCTAATAAAGATGCTATAAACCTAGATTTAGCTGATGAATATTATTTAGTATCTAGAGGAATGGAAGAACCATTAAAAATAGCTATTAAAGAAAATGTTGATGCTGTTATTCCCCTTATAGGTATTGACATTCCTTTGTTAGATGTAGCGTATATGAAAGAACATCTTGAAAAAAAATATAATATTCCTGTTATTTCTTCAAATGTTGATGTTATTAAGATAAGTTCAGATAAATTAAAAACAAAAGAATTTTTTAATAAACATGGTATAAAAACTCCGAACTTTAAAATCATTACAAAAAATAATATTAATCAATCTTTTAATTTTCCATTAGTATTAAAACAATTTGAAGGTCAAGGTGGAAATTCTATTGAAATAGCTAATGATTTAAAAGATATAAATAATTATTTAGATAAGTATGGGGAAGCTTTATGTGAAGAGTTCATTGAGGGTTCTGAAATTTCTGTTGAAGTGATAGGATTTAATGGGGATTATATTGCTCTTACACCAATATATAAAGGTGAAACAACTTTTGAAGGAACTCATCCATTGTTTAAAAATAGAAGTGCTCCTTTTCAATCTGAGAAAATTACTAATGAAGAAATTAAAAATAATGCTTTATGTATTGCTAAAAAATTAAAATCAGAAGGAATAACTGAGGTTGAATTTATTTTATCTTCTGATAATTCAAAATTAAATGCTTTGGAAATAAATTCCAGACCAAATGGTGTCAGGTATTTAACTTCTGCATCTTCTGATGTTACTACTTTATTAAAACTTGTGGACATGGCTACAGGAGATTTTTCCACATTAAAAATAAAAAATGAAATTAAAAATTATTTTTCTTTTGAAAAAACAGTAGGTAATTTTTTAGGTCCTAAACCTAATGAACCATTAAAATCTTTTCGTCATAATGATTATATTGTACATGGGCCTAAAGGTTATGAAAGGGTAACTGTTAGGGCGAAATCAAAAGAAAGTTTAAATAAATTAATTTCTAATTTAAAATTAATTTAATAATTTTTTAATTTCCTAAAAATTACTTATTTTATAGAAACTAATAATAATTTATATATAATTAATTTTATAATTAATAATTAATTTAATAATTGAAGGTGAGCAAATGAATCATATGGATGTTTTAACACTATTCTTAATAAGTTTTTTTTCATCATTATTCTTTACATATTATATTAGAAAGATTTTACTGGATGCAAACATAGGTGATAGTCCAATTGTTAGTGAACATAGACATAAAAAAGGAACTCCTACAATGGGTGGAATTGCTTTTCTTTTTTCACTATTACTAATAATAGCTATTTATTATGAAAATATTCCTCTTTTAATTACTTCATATATCATGATTGCTGCAGGTATAATGGGTTTAATTGATGATTTAATAGGACTCAAAGTTAAAGAAGTTCAAAAAGTTGTTAAAAATATTTCTAGCCATAATATTTCCTTAGGTAGATTAACATTATTTGCAGATGAAGAAGCAAGAGTTGCTACTCCAAAAGCAAAAGAAGAAGTAGATGAATTGTTAAAACAAGGTAAACTTAAGCTTATAGGTGAAGTTCCTATTAAATATGAAACAGGTGAGCTTGAAAAAATTATTGCTCAAATAATAATTGGTGTTTTCTTAGCATTAACTGGTACTGTTTCAACATTAGGTGGCTTTAATTTAGGATTTTTAGCATTTCCTATTGTTGTAGTAGGCATTTTAGGAGCTATTAATGCAGTTAATTTAATTGATGGTATGGATGGATTGGCTGCAGGAATAATAGTTATTGCATCACTTGCATGTTGTGGTTTAGGTTACTTTACTGGAGATTATAATACACTTTTAGTATTTTCTATAATTTTAGGTTTAAGTCTTGGATTTTTAGTATTTAATAAATATCCTGCATCTATTTTTATGGGGGATACTGGATCATTTTTATTGGGTGCAGGTTATGCTGCAGCTGTAATGATTTGTGATATACCTTATTTTGGAGTTTTAGCTTTAGGAGTCCCTATTGGTTCTGTTATTATTAGTTTACTCCACAGAGCTCATATTATTAAACTTCCTGTTGAACCATTACATCATACTTTAAATTATAAAGGAATGTCTGAACAGAAAATTGTTTATAGCTATTGGGGCATTACAGTTCTTTTATGTCTTATTGGACTATTTTTATCAATTATTATTTAAGGTGTTCTTATGGAAAATACTAGAAATTTTTCTCTTGAAGATTTAAATCAATCAATTCAAGGTAAAATTTTTGGATCTTTTAATTTTTTTAATTCTGATGGGTTTACTGGTCTATTCACTGTTTTAAATGATGCTAAAGAAGGGGATATTGTTATTCGTCATTGGATTAATGGTAAAGGAATTGAAATAGCTAAAAATAAAAATATTTCTTGTTTAATTACAGAAAATCCAAAAGATGATGCAATTGAAATAGCTGAAAAATTAAATTTTCCACTGATAGTTACAGAAAAAATAGAACTTGCAAATGCATTTGCTTTAAAATGGACTATTGATACTTTTTCTCCAAATTCAAAAAACATAGCTATTACTGGTACAAATGGAAAATCCACTACTTCTCATTTAATTTATCATATATTAAATTTTGCTGGTTTTAAAGTTTTTACAAATACCGATGCAGAATCAGAATTCAATACATTAATAGATCCTGTTGTTTCTAAAATGATTTCTGATTATGTAAAAGATAATGGTAAATTAGATTATCTTGTTATAGAAATATCTGAAGTTCAAGGATGGTTAGGTTCTTTAATGGAAAATCATGCTGCTTTAATGTCTAAATCACTTAATCCTGATATAGCTGTTGTTACAAATATTGCAATGGATCATATTGGTCTTGTAAATTCTATTGATGAAGTATTTTTAGAAATAGCAGCTTTTGTAAAATCATTAAAAAAAGGAACTTTTATTTATAATGGGAACGATGATTTACTTTTAAAATTATTAGATTTTAAAAACAATTCTGTAAATGATTTTTCTTTTTCTATGAAAAAATCTAGAGAAAAAGCTTTATTTTATGATAATAAAGTAGAAGCTATTTTTTATAATGATAAGAAAATTCTAAATAAAAAAGAACTTCCATTTGAAAGTAATCATTTTATTCAAGATATTTTATCAGCTATTGCTGTTTGTATTAATTTAGACATTCCTTTAAATGATATCACTAGTTCTATTAAGAATTATAAGTCTTTAAGTCGTAGATTTACAAAATTAAATGAAAAACCACTAATTATTGATGATTTTGCTCATAATCCTGAAGGTATTAAAGCTACAATTTCTGAAACTGCAAAATTAACTCCCGAAAATTCAAAATTTCATGTTATTTGCTCAATAAGGGGATCTAGAGGAGAGGAATTAAATAAATTAAATGCAGAAGCTTTAGTTGATTCTATAGGTAGTGATCATAATTTAATTTTAACTTCTAGTTGTGATGTTGTAGATAAACTAAACTATGTAGAAGAAAACGAGCGTAATATTTTTTTAAATGTATTAACTAGTAATAATATTAATTTCAAATATTATGATAGGTTATTTGATGCATTAAATGAAACCTATTTGTATTCTTCTAAAGATGATGTTATTTTACTTATTGGTGCTCAAGGAATGGATTCTGCAGAAAAACTTTTAAAAGAAATTTTAATAAAATGATTTTTATTATTTATAGTTGATTACCTAATATTTTTTAATTAATTTAATATCTATATATAAATAAAACATGCATTTATATGAAAAAGTTGGGTAACACACTATAAATTAAAAAATAAAAAGGCAATTAAATTGATTTAATAATTCATTAAAATACTATAAAATTTTAGATTATAATTTAAATGTCTTAAAATTAGAACTTCCAGAAAAAAATAAATTTTTATTTTCTTATTTGAAAACTAAAAATATAAATTTTTATTCAGATTTCTTATTCATCATAGTTAATTTATCAGATTTAATAACCTCAAGGTTTTTAAGTTCCTTTAAAAAAAATGATACATCATCTATATTTTGATTAATTTTTTCTAAGTGTTCTAACTCTTTTTCTTTTAAATCATTTGCTCGTGACATTTCCTTTAATATTTCATTTAAAGTTTTATTTGATTCAGTCATAATATTATTATTGTTAAAACTAATATTTTAATTTTTTTAATTTTTTTATTATCTAATTTTACATTGTTTTTATTATAATTATAGAAGATTCTATTGTGAAAAATTTCTAAGTTGTAAAATAATTTTTTAATTTTCATATAATTAATAGTATTTAAGCTATTATCTTAAAGATGTAGTAAAATATAATGTATTTTATAAAGATAATTACTGTATCTTCAAATAATACATTTAAAATTTTAAAATTAAATTAATATAAAAATAATATTTTTTAAGGCAAATTATTAAATATAATATTAACTATATTATTATTTGTATATACTTAAAAATTTAATATAAATTACAGAGGAAAATAATGTTTTTTAAAATAAGAAGAGACACATTGATTATTTTATTACTAGCATTTATTCTCATTCTTTCTGGAAGACTCATAACTTATACTGCATATGCATCTTCTCCTGAAGTTGAGCATGGTATTCCCATTTCAGGGATTATTGTTAAAGGTAATGATATCGTTCCTATGGAAAGTATTCGTGTGAATGTTATGCAATCTGGACTAAGAGATGGTAGTTTTATTGACGGTGAAGTATTAATTACTTCTAAGAAACAATTATCTTTAAACAAGGCCATAAACGATGCCCAGGAGCTTGCAACTAGATCTACAATTCCTGGAACATCCATAACACCCATCACAGCTGCTGATGTTCAAGTGGATAAGGAAACAGGCATTGTAACGGTTACAGTTATTGAAGATTTTTCTACTGTTGAATATGAAAATACAACAGCCTCTCAATATGAAAATAGTTCGGCTAGTGAATATTCAAATAATTCTGCTGCTGAATATGGAAATACTATGGGGGGATAGATATTGAAAAATAATGAATGGGAGGATAGATATTGAAAAATAATAAAATATTAATTGCATTTTTTATTATTATCCTATTCTCTATGAATAGTGTTGCAGCAACTTGTAATATTATTGTAATTACTGATCCTACTGGCGAAGATCCTAACGGTGCAGCTGCAGGTAGTATGTCTTTTGAATCAAATATGTTTCAATCTACATTTTTAATGTCTAATGAACGACAATTTGCTGTATTATCTGGGGGTCTTGGTACTTCTGATCTTTTTATTGAAAGTATTGTAGCATCTCTTGCTACTTTGGAAAATGATGCTTCTGCTGCATCAGCTGCATCCGTTGCTAATAAATATCCTGGAACTCGTTTAATTGTTGGTGGTCCTCAAATGGGGGCTGCTATAGCTGGTTCATTTGATGCCTATGTCGTTGTTGTTAATGATGAAGATAATTCCATTACTGCTACTCCATATAGTGGGGGGATTGCTGTTTTAGAACCTGGTGAAAAAGGAGGTATTATCCATTTAAGAAATAGTAAAGGAAATCCTTTAATGGGTTCTGCAGATAGTGTTAGAAAAGAAGCAGCTATTAATATGGGAAAAATGATTAGAGATGGATATCCTGCAACATCTATAGTTGCTCAAACCATGGGTGATGTAGCGAAAGGATCTGGTGAAAGATATGGTGGTGGTGGAGTAAATATAGTCTCTGGTATTTCATCTGGAGATATGTTTACGCCTGCAGAATTAAATGAAACTGGTTATCCTATTGATGATCCTTATGCTAAAGTATGTGATGAATGTGGTTGGGCTATAGGTTATCCTTCGGCAGAAAATCATGATCAGTGTCCAGTATGTGGTTCTGAATTAAGAACTATCTATGCTTATGATGCATTGGATAATACTATAACTGTCTCAGAAGATTCTGCTAATGTTTTTGTTTATGGTAGTGAAAAGATGGGACTAGCTCCAACAACTAAAGAGATTGTTCTAGCTTCTGTTGATAAAAATGGTTATGATGCTAGTGCTATTGCAGGTTCAATAAATAAAGGAATTAATAATGGACTTTTAGTTGGTGTTAATTATGTTGAACCTAAAGATATAAATGTTAAAGAAGGATCTAGTTCAGTTGGTGTTTATTTCACACCGTTACCTGATGGAAAAACATCTCCTTCTTGGAATTTACCTTTAGACTCATTTGTATTAAATATTTTAGGAAGTGTACAAATAGTTATTGGTATTATTTTAATACTACTTGTAATATTTAGAGGAAGACTATTGAAATCATTTCAGAATAGATGACAGTTAAAAGATAAAATTATATAATGGGGATTAACATGGCACTAATATTAATTAGAGGAGAAAACAATTCAAAGATACTTAATGCAATTGCAGATATTGAAAGACATGCTAACTTAAACTTAGTAACAAAACCAAAAATAATTGATTCAAATTTTGCTGATAATTTAGTTGAAAAAATATTAAATGCTAATTTAAAAACTAAATCCACTGTTGCTACAGCATTTATTACTAAAGAAGATACAACATTTTGTATAATGCAAGTAAAAAATATTCATCCACCAGCACATGTAGTAATTGTTAGTGACGAATATGAGGGTTATATTAATCTAATGGATATGTTAGAAGATGCAAAAGATTTTTCAGGATATTACTCTCATAAAGCAAAAGAAAGTGGAATGAAAGACTATAAATCTAAAACCCATAAATCAAAATTGAATAAACAAGCTATTTATAAATAGCTTTTATTTCTTTTTAATTTTGACGAAATCACCTAGGGTTATTCCATCAGATGATTTTGTTTTATATTGTTCTAAATCTAAATCATCATATTTTTCAAGTAATTTAATATTTAATTCTTTTTCAAATTTTTTTATTAGTTTATTATCTGGTATCATTTTTCCAGACTCTATTCTATTGATTATAGAAGTTTTTTCATATATTTTTTCAGCTAATTCTTCTCTAGATAATTTTCTTGATTCACGAGCTTTTCGAATTTTAATATTAAAATCCTCTACAAGTTCTTCTGAAGGTTCATCTCTAGATTTATATTTTTTAGATTTATTTCCTGTGTTTTTAAACTTGTTTGATTTTGTTTTTGGTCTTGGTTTGACTGGTTCTTTTTGAATTTTACCAAACTTTGAGCAATCTTGACATACAGACATTACTACTCCATCAATTTTAACTTTCAATGGAGTTTCAGATATTTCTTTACCACATATCTCACAATTCATGTTTAAAAATTTATTTTTATTGTTTTTATATTTTACTGATAGTTTTATTTTTAATAGATTTGTATATAGAATTGAAATATAATATTATGCAAAGTTCTATAATCTCATCAGTGTTAATTGCACATAAAATTTTAGTAGAAATTTATAAAATAATTCAAAAATTTTATCTTAGACCCGAAAGAATACTATGACTGAATCTTAATGAAATATTTCAGTCATAGATGAATTTCAGTATTATGGTTTGAATCAAAAGTTTTAAATAGTTTAAAATAAATATAAGTACCTATGGGTCATGACTTAGATAAGAATTAATATTCAGTATATAAGTTGACATATCATTTTGGTGCTTGTGTATTAAATACAGAAGATATAGTAATAATTCCTGAAATATTCAATAGATTCATTGATAATATTTAATAAGGATGCTTCTAACTTATGACATAGTTTTTAGAAGAATCTAAATTTTGAATCAGGCCATATACATTTGTTATTTAAAACTATAACCTCAAATACAACTATTAAGATTCATAAATGCTTACAAATCAACTAGTAGTCGTGAGGGTCGGTCAAAATTCAAAATTATTTTCTTAAAATGATAGATTAATCCTTTGTTTGAGATTTGAAGAAACATCTTTCTTGAAAAAGGTATTTTTTGTCCGACACTCGTCGTTTAATAAAAAAAAGTAGTATCCTGAGATTAGGAAGAAACTTTGGAAAGAATCCTTTTTGGAAAATTGGATATTTCATATCTTACTACTGGTGGAGTAGGCTTAGAAACTGTGATAAGATATATACAAAAAAACAAAAAAAAGACTATGAAAACAGTAGTGAAATCTTATAAAATTAGGATATATCCAAATAAATCCTTGCAAGATAAATTATACGAGAATTTTGGATACAACAGATTTGTATTCAACCA
>JAHKLT010000045.1 GCA_020854915.1 Methanobacteriaceae archaeon
ATATACACGCATATACGAAGCGTTCTGTTTATAAACATGTATATCTGAATGTACTTTTAATAGGCATCATGATTAGCAAAGGTTATAAGAAAATTGAAGAAATTTCCAACCTCGTAGAATTCACTTAAATCGGACACCTTGATTATATAATCGGTTCTTATTAAATTTTTGTTTTGGATTAAGTAAATATACTTATATGTAAAAATAAAAAATAAGTTCATTTTCATATGTTAATTAAAAAAATATTATTTAATAAAAAATTTTTCAAAGAATAAATATAAAATTAGATATATTCAAATTAATTTTAAAATAAAAATAAAAAAAGTGTTTATTGAGGATATTCATTTAACTGATTATCATAACCCAATTCATTAATTTCATTTTTAATTTCTTTTAAGGCCATATGAATACCAGTATAGTTTAATCCTTCAACTTTAAAATCAATGGATATGTTTAAATTTTCTGAGTTTTCAGAATTTAAAAGAGTTCCGATTCCTTTTGGTCTGGATTTTTTAATAATTTTTATAACTTGTTTTGATGAATTATCATCGAGCCCTTTTCTTCCAAAACTAATATTGTAATTTTTTTCCATTTAATCACTAATTATATCTTTGTTTTAATACTTATTTAATACTTGGCAATTTTTTTCAATTTTAGAATGTTTTAAACTAGTGTTTTATTTTAAAATATAATACTGTTAATTGATTAAATTCTAAATTAAATTATTAACTAAACCCAAACTACATTTGCAGTTGTGAAAATATAATTTTTAGAAAAAACAGGATTATACAATGAATTTGTAAGATTTGTAGTATTAAATGTATTAGCTATTGATTTTCTCAAATTATAATTAATCCTATCTCCTAAAGAATCTTGTTCTTTTTTATCTTTAATATTTTCACAAGATGCATAAACTTGTAACTGTATTTTTGTTTTATTATATTTTGAATCAAATTCTGAACTTTTAATAGCTATTGTATTTATTTCAATATGATTAGGTTTGAGTAAATTTTTTTTATCTATTATATAATCATCATATGCACTTTTTGGATATATTCCAGATGAATCAATTAATGATCCTTCAATAATACCACTTTTTCCACTAGAGATAGCTATATTTAATTCACTTTCTTCAGCTATAAAGTTCAATGTAATAATAGTTAAAATAATTGTAAAACTAACTATGAAAATAAATTCTAAGCTAATCTGACCATCATCCTCTTTTAAAATCAAACTAACACTCCATTATTTTAATTTCGCTTTTATTATTTTTAGAAATCAAATAATCTCTACCACTAAATAATTTTTTCTCATAAATAGCTATTTCATCATTATCAATTAATAAAATTGGAAATATTGTTGTTGATCCTTTATTATTAGTTTCTATTGTAATATTTCTATTTGAAACAATAATTTCAAATCTTTCATTAGAGATTTCAGAGGGTATAGTTATCTTTTTAGAATATGATTCTCCATTTGCATTTACTTGATTTATAGAATTAGCTATTTTATCTAATATCATTCTTGATTCAATATTTTCTTCTAAATTATTTGAAATTTCTATATTATTTAATCCCATATTAAGAAAAAATAATGATATTATTAAAATAAACATCACTGTAAAAGTAAAATCTATTGTTAAAATTCCTTTCTTATCCATATTATTAAATTTTAAATAATTATTAATATACTTTGTTTAAACTAAACAGTATAAATTATTTATTCTTGTAAAAACAGTATGAAACTAAGTTTTTATTTATTTTTATAAATTTTTGAAAATATTAAAATAATATAAAATTCATATAAATTAATATGAAAAGTAATAGGGGTTTTGTAATTGGTAGAATGCAACCAGTTCATAAGGGGCATATTGAAGTAATTAAAAAAACACTTGAAGAAGTTGAAGAAATAGTTATTGGAATTGGAAGTGCTCAACTAAGTCATACCTTAAAAAATCCTTTTACTGCTGGTGAAAGGATAATGATGATTACAAAAGCATTGGCAGATAATGAAATCGATGCAGATAAATACTATATTATACCTATGGAAGATATTCAAATGAATGCTATTTGGGTAGCTCATGTTAAAATGATGACTCCTCCATTTTTAAAAGTATTCAGTGGAAACTATTTAGTCCAAGAATTATTTAAAGAAGAGGGCTTTGAAGTTACAACTCCCCCATTATTTAATAGAGAAGAATTATCTGGAACTGAAATTAGGAATAGAATTTTAAACAATGAAGATTGGAGTAATCTAGTTCCAAAAGCCACTTTTAACATTATCAATGAAATTAATGGTGCTGAAAGATTAAAAAACCTTTCTAAAAAAGAACTTAGTGAATTAAAATAAGGTGTTATTATGGTTATAAAAATTATAAATAAAGGAGAAGAGCTTATTACAATGGATGAGTTAATAAGTGAAATAAAAAAAACTAAACAAGTAGATGAAGCTGGAGCTATTTTTACTTTTGAAGGTATTGTAAGGGGAGAAGAGAATAATGAGAAAATAAAAAAATTAATTCTTTCAGTTTCTGATTCTGAGAAGGCTCTAAGTGAAATTTCATCAATTGCTGAAAGTGTTAAACAGAAATTTGGTGTTTTTGAAGTATCTATTGTACATTATATTGGTGAATTTTATACAGGAGATAGCTTATTTTTAGTTTGTATTCTAGGAAATCATAGAAAAGAGTCTTTAGATGCATTAACTGATGTAATTGAAAGGGTTAAATTTGACATTGATTTTAAAAAAGAAGAAATATATGAAGATAAGACTAAAATTATAATGTCTGGTGGATAATAATGGATTTTAATACTTTAATGATAATTAGAATGCTGATTCTTATTTTAATTGTATATGCTATTTTAAAAAACATTAAACTACTTCTTGTTATTGGATTGATAATTTTAGCATTTTTATTTTTAGAATCTTATTATGGTTTTAATTTAGAAGAATTAGTAAATCAAATCTTTTATTTAAAAAATAATTAAAAAATAATTAAAAAATTATTATTATTATATTGAATACAACATATTAACAGATTTATTATATGCAGGAGATCCTGAAGTTAAAAGAACTACTTTTAAAACATCTAAAATTTCATCTTTTGTTATGTCAAGTTCTTCCATTCCACTTTGCATCTGTTTTTTGAGAGCTCTACCATCTGATTTTGCAGCTGCAATTCCAATAGCTATTAATTTTTGAGTTTTATAACTTAAAACTTTACCTGTGTAAACTGACTCATTTAATTTAACAAAAGCTTCATACAATTCAGGGTCTTCATCTTTAATATATCTTATTCCTTTTCCATAAAAAACTTCATTTTTCATAATATCATCTCTTATTTAAAATATGTTTCGCATGGATTAAATATCTTTTTATTTATTTTTATGATTTTTTGCATATTAAAAATTGTTAAATATTTAAAAAAAGATAATATGATTATCTAAATTAATGTGTTTTTATGTTAAAAAAAGCTAGTTTAAAAGAAAGAAGAGAATATTATAGAGAAGAATGGTCTAGTGATGATTTACCTGAATTTATTGTTAAAGAAATTACAAAAAGAGAATTTGGCTTTGATCACTTTGGTCGTGGACCTAACGATAGATATAAAGTTTTTAAAGGAGTAAACTCTTTAAGAAGATTTTTAAGACAAAAATCTCCTTTTGCTGCTTATATTTCTGTAGCTTTTTATAATAATCCAAGACGTCGTGGTGATTGGCAAAAAGCAGAGTATATTTTTGATGTTGATGCAAAAGATATTCCAATTAGGGCTTGTAATTGTGATAGTGTTTGCGAAATTTGTTTAAATCAAGCTAAAGATATTGTTAATCGTTTAATTGATATTTTATCTGAAAATTTATCTTTAAAAAATATACATTTAGTTTATTCTGGAAGAGGTTATCATATTAGGATTTTAGATGAAGATATGATGCTTTCAGGAAGTGATTTGAGGGGAGAAATCTTAAAATATGTTGCAGGTGCAGAAGTTCCTAAAACTCATTATTCTAATATGGAATCATCTAACAAAGCATATAATTTTGAACATTTTACTATTCCCATAGGATATCACAAAATATTTACATCTAAGGTTAAATATAATATTTTAAATTTAACTGGTAAAGAATCCTTTGAGGGGATTAATGAAAAATTAATGAAAGATGTTTTAAAACATAGGAACTATTTAAATAATGATGAATGGGGTTTATTTAAAAATAAAATTGGGCCTAGGAGATATAAAAATTTAATTGAAGCTATGGCACAAATAAATTTATCAACGATTGATGCTAAAGTTTCTATTGACCTAAAAAGAATTTTAAGATTACCTTCATCACTACATTCAAAAGTTAGTATGAAATGTATGGAAGTTAATAATAGAGAAAATTTTGATCCTTTTAAAGAGGCAGTTCCAAAATTTGTTTGGGAGAGAAAAGATGGTTTATATGATTAAAAATCTTAAAGAAATTTTAAGAAATACTGAGTTTTTTGAAGAATTAAAAGACAATGTGTTTATTCCTAAGTATTTAGGAATTATATTAAATGGTGTAGTTATTTTTAATATTAATTGGATTGTTGTTAATGAAGATGAAATATTTTTTGTAAGTGAATCTAATGATGACCATCCAATACCTTCTGTAACTTTAGATAATCTTGATTCATTATTAATCGTAACAGAAGGAGATATTAAAAAAATTATATAATAATTAATTATAAAAAGGAAGATATTAAAAATTATATAATACATAAATATCATATATGAAAATAATTAAGAATTTAAATTTCTTTAATAAATATTTTTAAAAAAAGTAATGCTATTTTTATAATTATCTTTTTTGATATTGACCAGGATTTAAATAATCATCTAAAAATTGGATAAATTCATTGTTTTTAGAAATATTATCGAGGTAATCTTCTAAATCATTTATCTGATATGTTTCAATTAAATGATCTTTAATGTTTTTACCAATTTTTATATCTTGAGAATTTTTTTTATTTAAAACATATTTAATATACTCTTCACAAGTTTTAAATTTTCGATTACTATCTTTAACTAAATAGTCATTTAATGTATAACAGTTTTTAATACCATGTATTTTTTGAAAATTAATACAGGCTTTTTTTGAAAAGATTTTTGGACCATAATGTACTTTGATATTATTTAAAGTATGTGTTGTCATTTCTATAAGAAAAATAGCTAAATCTTTTTCATTAGTCCAATAGTCATATTTAAAAACAGAAAAATCTTCTTCTTCTAATTTTTCACAAATAGATTCTAGTGTTTTTTTAAGTTGTGGATGTAATGAATCAAGAATTATTTCTGGAACTTCAAAACTAATAAGTAATGTTTTGCTTCCTCTATTTTTAAATTGTTTTTTTATAGCTTTTAAGGAAATATTTTTATTTAAATCTTCAAAATATTTTATTTTATCTTCATTAGAACTTTCTAAGTAATTTCTTGCACTATTAATAAATTTACTATAAATATCTAGTCTTAAAGCTGCACTGACGTTACGATTTTTATCTGTTGGATCTATTACAATTAAAGGATCATTAAATTGATTACTTGTTTTATAAGATTCTAAATCAATTTTTGTTCCATATTTCCAATTACTTGCATTTTTTAAAAGATTTTCAAAAGTACCATATTTTATAATAAGTAATTCACAAAGATATCCTGCAAAACCACCAGTTTTATTTTCAGAACCATAAGTTTTTGTTTTATTCATAAATCTTTTAAGAAGTAAAACTTCGTCATGCTTTTTTAAATTTTTTTTAATGTACTCTGTATGCAGTACAGTTCTATCTACCGCTGATTTTATTTTTGAGCCTTCATTCATCTGATAACAAGGTACAAAATCAACTTTAAAACCATTTATTTCACTAATTAGGTAAGGGTGAGATGCATAATTTTTATAAGAAATTCCATTAAATTTTTCACTTGCTTTATAGGCTAAATATAATCCTTTTTCTTCTAAATAGTCAGGTGATGTTTCTTGAGGAAACGAAATAAAAATATCAATATCAGATTGGCCTGATAAAAAAGTTTTTTTAGCTACTGAACCTACTAAAACTGCTTTTGATACTATACCTTCATCGTTTGGTATTTCATTTAAATACTTAATAATATCATTAGCTATTTTTAAACTTCTACTAAATTCTTCTTTTGTAGGTTTAATCTTATTTAAAATAGCATCATAATTCATTAAATCACTTTAAAAACTTTTAAATCTTCATAAATAGGTCCATTAGCTGTTAATGTACTTTTTTTTAAAGAGATTTTATTAACATTAATTTTTCCTAATTTAATATTTTTATTTTCATCTATAATTTTTTTGACTAAATCTTTATTTTTAGGGCCTTTAACTCTACCAATTGTTAAATGACTTGTATAATTTCTTTCTTTTTTAAATTTTAATTTATAAAATTCATTATCTAATTCTTTCTGTAAATTAGATAATGTTTTATTTTCATTAAAACCTATCCAAATAACTTTTATATAATTTTTATTTGGAAATGAACCAATATTTTCTAATTCTAGTTCAAATGAATTATAATTTTTTATTATGTCTTCTATTTTTAAAGCTATTTTCTTTGAACAATCTAAACTTATATCTCCAAAAAATTTCAATGTTAAATGCATATTTTCAGGATTAACAAATTTAATATTTGTATTTATTTTTTTAAATTCATTTTGAAGATTTAAAATACTTTTCTTTAAATTTTCATCTATTTCAATAGCTAAAAAGCTTCTAATATTTGAAGACATAATAACTCTTTTATTGTTCTATAATATTTTCTTCTATACTAATTCCAAAATGTCTAGCATTTTCTTCAATAAAAACTTTTATTTTATCTCCTTTTTTTAAAGAAGAAACAGAAATAGCTTCATTGTTTTGATTAACTAGACGAATAGTTTCTGCATTTTGAAGTAAATTTCTAAATTTTTGATCTTCATATTCAGCTTCGATTAGAATCAATGGTCTTTTTTCTATTTTGCTACGACCTACTAATGCTTTACGTGTTTTTCCTTCACTATTAACTATTAAAACTTCATCACCAGTTTTTATTTCTGATAAATATCGTGTTTTATTACCTGGAACCATTATATATGCTTGAACAGGGCCTGCATTAACTCTAAATGGCCTTGAAGCAACATATTCACTTTCTAAAGATTCACTATGGACAAAAAATAAAGCTTTAGAATAACTTCCAATAAGCATGCCTTCACCAGGTTCCATGATTGAGGTTGTATCTATACATACTCTATCTCCAGATGATAAAGATTTAATATTAGTTATTGTTGCTTCTTTAAGATCATATTCTTCAGTAGTTCTAGATTCTATAAATTCAGCTATTTCTTTGATTTGATTAGGATTTTTTGGTTCAAAGATTATGCCATCTGTACCAATTTCTAATGTTTCAATAGCTACTTGTGCTTCATCTATATTTTTAACAGCCGCAATTATATTAACATCTTCTTTTTGTAAATCAGCTATTATATTCTCAAGAGGTATAACAGTCCAATCTGTACCAACTAATATTACATAATCTACAATTTTTCCAAGGGCTACAGCTAATTGTTCATGTTTTTTATTAGTAATTTTAATAAAGGCACATACAATTTTTCCTTCTGATTTTGCTTTTTTTGCATCAGATAAATCCTTTGAAATTTCAAGATTTTCATCTAATTCTAAAGTACTATCACCTTCGCCATTTACTCCAACAAGATAAATATCTGATGAATCATCTGTAGATACAACATTAATATTTCCAACTTTTCTAATATTATCTATATCTTTTAAATCAAGAACATTGTCTATACCAGATTCTAATGAAGTAGTTATTAGATCTTTTTTTTCTTCCCAATCTTTTTGAGGACTCATAATCCAAGCAAACTTATTTTTCAATAGAATATCTCCTTATTTTAATATTTTTAAAGCTTCTTCAACTTCTAAATCTTTATGAACAACTTCAGAAATAGCTTTTGTAATTTTACCTGGATTTTCTGCTTGGAAAAGGTTACGTCCAAAAGCAACACCTGCTCCTCCAACTTCTAGGGAATCTTTAACCATTTCTAAAAGATCTCTATCTGTATCTACTTTAGGCCCTCCAGCTATTACAACAGGAACTAATGCTCCATCAACAACTTCTTTAAAAGTATCTGGATCTCCAGTATAATTAGTTTTTATAATATCTACTCCAAGTTCAGAACCTACTCTTGCTGCATGTTTAACCATTTCAACATCATGTTCATTTTCAACTTTTTGGCCTCTAGGATACATCATAGCTAATAGAGGAATTCCCCAATAGCTACAAGTTTCAGCTATTTCTCCAAGTTCTATTAACATATCACTTTCAGTTTCAGAACCAATATTAGTATGTATAGAAACAGCATCTGCTCCAAGTTGAATAGCTTTTTCAACACTAGTTACTAAAACTTTTTTATTTGGATCTGGACTTAATGAGGTACTTGCAGACAAATGAATAATAAGACCTAAATCTTTACCATAACCTCTGTGTCCTTGTTCAACAATACCTTTATGCATTAAAACAGCATCTGCCCCACCTTGAGATATACTTTCAATGGTTTTATCCATATCTACAATACCTTCAACAGGCCCAATTGTTACTCCATGATCCATTGGTGCTATAACAGTTCTTTTTGTTTTCCTGTTTATTATTCTTTCAAGCCGAATCGTTTTTCCTATCACTTTATCACCTAAAATATCAATAAATATATGTTAATAATTATATTATTTTTATTTAAAATAGTTTTACTTAAAAGTTAAAAAGTCAGTGTCAATTTGTTAGTTGTTTTTTATGGAGTTTCCCCAGCGTTGTGAGCGGTTGTATATTTGGTTCATGAATCCTATTCCTGTTTTGTATTTATTTTTATCTGCTTTGGGCATTGTATTACCAATATAATTTTCAG
>JAHKLT010000046.1 GCA_020854915.1 Methanobacteriaceae archaeon
TATCAGTACAGAACATGATAAAAAACAAACGAATAAGTCACAGTATAAGCCAAATATCATGGTCAAAACTTATTGACATGATAAAATACAAAACCCAATGGTATAGTAAAAAATGCATACAAATAAGTAAAGTTTTCCCATCATCAAAGCTTTGTAACAAATGCGGATACAAAAAAGAAGATTTAACACTAACAATAAGAGAATGGACTTGTCCAGAATGCAGAACAAAACATGATAGAGATATTAATGCATCTATTAACATTCTTAATGAAGCTATCCGAATTAATAATAAATGTACTGCAGGACATGTAGGAATTTAAGCTTGCGTTACTATAGAACATTAGTTCTATCTAAACAAGAAACTGTAGCTTATAATAGAGAGCAAGAATCTCCGAGTGAAACTTGCATAAAATAATCAGTCGGAGAGTATGTCAAGTGTTGAATTCCATCTTGTGAGAAATCAATTTCATCAAGACTTAAAACATACTTAGGAAATGAATCTTTAACTTTACTTAAAGGTTTAAACTCTCTTTCAACTATACTACTATCTGCTAGTAAATATGAAACTTGCACATATACTCTTTTACCCATTTTTTCACAAACAAAGTCAATTTCTAAATCTTTTACTTTACCTACATAAACATTATATCCTCTTCTTTTAAATTCTATATAAACAATATTTTCTAAAATCTGGGATATATTATTTTTTTCTCTAGAAATAGCTTGATTAAAACCATGATCTGCAAGATAATACTTTTCTGAAATTTTCAATATTTTTTTACCTATTAAATCTTCTCTTTGAACTTTGAAAAATAAACAAGCGTTAATACAATAAACTAAGTAGTTATAAATAGTTTCTCTAGAAACATTTTTTTCCTCATGTTTAAAATATTTTGAAATACTCCTAGCTGAAAAAATGTGACCTATATTACTAATCATGTATTTTATTAATTTATCAAGTAAATCAACGTCTCTAATATTATTTCTTTGAATAATGTCATTATAAATGATGGAATTAAACAAATCATTTAAATATTTTATTTTATCAGCATTTTCAAGTTGGAATATGAATGGCATTCCTCCAAACTTAAGATATTCATCAAAAACTTCATTTTCACTTATATTATCGTTTTCTTCATTTTTAAAAAGTAAAGTTTCTTTAAATGAAAAAGGATACATTTGAATTTCAAATGTTCTACCTGTTAATTGACTAGAAAGTTCTCCAGATAAAAGTTCACTATTTGATCCAGTTATATAAATATCTGAATCTAGATCAACTCTAAAACCATTAATACTTTTTTCCCAGTTTTTAATGTTTTGAATTTCATCAAAAAATAAGTAAATCTTTCCTTTAATGTTTTTTGTTTTTTTATAAATTAATTCATTTAAATCTTCATTGTTTTTAATATTAGAATATTTATTAGATTCTAGATTAATTAAAATAATGTTATTTTTATTAATTTTTAATTCTAAAAGTTCATCAATGATTAAATTTAATATAAAGGATTTACCACATCTTCTTATTCCTGTTATGACTTTTATTATGTCTTTATTTATCAAAGGTCTTATTTGTTCCATATATAATTCTCTTTTAACCATCAAATCATACCTCATTAAATAATTAAAAAATAAAGTTTATAACTGTTATTTTTTAAAATTTATAAAAATAATTTTTTTAACTTGATGAAAATAGAAAATTTTACTTGATTAAAAATTTATAAAAATCTTTTTAAAATAGCTATTTTTAAAAAATAAGCTATTAATAATCATTTTAAAAAAATTAATTTACTTGATGAAAAATAAAAAATAAGTGGAATTTTTTAGGCATAATTTATAAAAAAAATTTATATAATACTTATGCCAAATATTAATTATACTATAAAAATGGTGTTTTAAATGAATGATATTGGTGTTAGATTAAAGAAATTAAGGGAGGATAATGAGTATACTCAAGAACAAATTGGAAATTACCTTAAAATAGATCAAGGACAGGTTTCTAAAATTGAAAAAGGTACTAGAACTTTAAATCTAAACTTATTAGATAAAATTTGTGCTTTATACAATTGTTCTCATGAATATATATTAGGTGAATCAAATGATTACAAAGCAAATAAAATATCTTTTAGATATAAAAAAAATACAGCTAATTTAGAAGCTGTTGCCAAAATGAATCAAATTATGGAAAATTTAAAATTTTTAAGAAAATTAGATAAAGAGTGATTAAATGAAAAATTATCATGAAACTAATGAATTAGCTGCTGATTTAAGAAGACAATGGGGAATTGACCAATATGCACCTATAGATATTTTTTCTACTGTAGTAGAAAAAATTGATAATTTAACATTGATTTTCATGGTTTTAGACAATGAAACTAGTGGATGTTGTTGTCAAAGCAAAAATGATAAGCTTATTTTAATTAATTCCATACATTCTAAAGGTAGACAAAACTTTACTTTAGCTCATGAACTTTATCATATATTATATGAAAAAAGTAAAGAATGGATAATATGCAGCTACGAGGAACAAAATAATGATAGTGAAAAAGAGGCAGATAATTTTGCATCTTCATTATTATTACCAATAAATGCTTTAATAGATTACAAACGCCAAAATAAAATTAAAAAATGGTCTTTAAATGATATAATCAGATGTGAACAATATTTTCAAATTAGTCATCTATCTATGTTATGCCGACTACGCAAAGAAAATCAAATTTCTTATGAAGAATTTAATGATTATAGACCTAATATTAAAAGTAATGCTTCTAAATTAGGTTTTTCAACAGATCTTTATGAATCATCTTCTGAAAATAAAAAATATTATTCCACCGGAGAATATATTCCTTTAACTGAAAAAATTTATAATAATAATAAAATTTCTATTGGAAAAAAAGAAGAATTATTACTAGATGTATATAGATCAGATATTGTATATAATTTATAAGAGGATAAGATTCTTGGGGAATAAGCCTATTTTTTATGATACTGATTGTTTATCTTGTTTTTTAATTACTGATAAATGTAATATTTTAAAATCTTTATTTAGTAAAATTATTATTCCCCATGATGTTTATAATGAATTAAATAATAGTGCTTCACCTTATAAAATTCGAAAAATATTAAAATTTTAATTGATGAATCATTTGTAGAAATTTATGATATTTCTATTGATTCTAGGATGATATGTATAAAAAAGAGTTAAATGAATTTTTAGAATCAAAATTGTAATTATTTCGCTATAATTTTTCTTATTAAATATAAATTTCATTAATCTTCTTTAACGATTTATTTTTAATTAAATAATAAATAAGCTTACTGTTTTTTATAATACCTTGAAGGATTTTTACATGGTTTAGAACATAATAAAGATTGAGTTTTTGCATCATGATGTAAATACCTATTACAATTATCACATTCAAAAACTTCTTTTAAATGATTAACATCTAAGCAGAATGTTTTAACTTCATCCATTGAAATGTTTTGACTAATTGGATTATTATGTGATAATAAGTTTCCAATAATAGAGCTATCTAATTTTTTAAGTGCATAATCTATTTCTTCCTTTTTTTCATTATCTTTAATTTCTTTATGGATTTTTTTTAGTTTACTGCGAATAGCTTTTAAGTATTCAGAAACAGTGTAGCCATTGTTTTGTAAAGGTAATTCTGCATTTATATTTCTTGAGATGCTATCTAAAACTTCTTCTAAATATTGTCTTCCTAAATTACCTGCACATGTTTTATCTCCACCCTCTAATTTTTCTACAATAGTTTCCCATGTATTTTTATATCCTATTAGTGATATTTCATCTTTTGAATTTTTAATTTCACATTTTATAAATTTATCACTATAACCATATGGACTTATCATTTGAGAGATTTGTCTAAACCATAATTTATCATGAGTTGTTATAATTAATTGTTTATCTCCAAATTCTTTAAAAAGTAATTTAGCTATTCGTTCTCTGTGTTGTGAGTCAACTGTTGTTACAACATCATCTAATAATACATATGGAATATCTTGATTGAATCTTTTTATAAAAGCTAAAAAAATACATAAACCTAATGTATCTAGGTGTCCTTCACTTGAATATGCACGAGGATTTTCTGTGTATTTATTAAATGAATTGACTTTTAAATAAACACTATTTTTAGAATCTTCATTAATTTCTAATTCAATATTATTATGTTCTTCATTTGGATGGATGTAATTATAAAATTCTTCTAAATCATGTTTAATATCATTAAAAATTACTTGAACTTCTTTGTTTTTAGTTGATTTAAATTCATTTAATAGCTTATTTGAAAAATTTAGATGATTATTACTAATTTTAAGTTTTAATTCTGTTTCTTTAATTTCATTGATGTTATTTTTAATTTGAGAGATTTTTTCAATTAATTCAAAAATATTTTTATCTTTTTCTGTAATTTCTAAATTATTTTTTAAAGATTCTAATTTTTTAGTAATTATATCTATATCTTCTAAATTAAAATTAGGAATATTTTCATTAAGTTTATAATTATTTAAGTGTAAGTTAAGTAAAAATGTGTTAAAGTTTTTAATTTGATTTTGATTAAGTGATATTTCATTTATTTCATTAGTAAAATCTGGGAGTTTTTCTAAGTTTGTTTTTAAATAATTTAAATCTTTATTTAAAATATCTAAATTATCTTTAATTTCATTTATTGAGTTTTTAATTTTGTTATTTAAGTTTTTAAATACTTTTAAAGAATCTAAATTAGAATTAATTAATTTTAATAATGCATCATGATCAACACTTTGAGTACATAGTGGGCAACTTGTTAAATCGGTTTTATTATTAATAATTTCTTTTGCAGATTCATAAAAACTTAAATAATTAGAATTTTGACTTAAATGAAGATTTAATAAATCACTTATTAGATTATTTAAGTTAATTAATTTTTGGTTTAGATTTAGCTCATCAAAATTAGCTATTATATTTGGAATTTCTAAAAGTAAATTATTGATTAAGCTATTTAATTTAATATCTTCATTTTTTCTAGATTTTTCAATTAATTCTTTATATTTATTGTTTAAATCATCTAATGAGTTAATTTTATCTAAGTTATTTTCTTCTAAATAGCTATTTAGACATTTTAAAATATCTTCTTTTGATTTTAGGTTTTCATTTAAATTTTTAGAAATAGATTCAAAATTTTTACATAAATTACTTTTTAGTTCTTTGTTTTCTGTTTCAAATTCTTTTTTAACATTTTTTAAAGTATTTTCTGTTTTATTTAAATCATTTAAACCAATTAATTGGATAATTTTAGAGTATCTCTCAGATGGAGTAGATTCTATAAGGTCAAGTAATTCTCTTCGCCTTAAAATAAACTTAGAATTAGCTGTTTGATTTATATAACTTTTTAGATTATTCTCTTTACAATTTAATTCTTTAAAATTTCTACTAGCTATTTCACTGTTTTTAAAAGAGACTTTAACATTTAAATCTTCTTTATTGAAATTAATATGATGGCCATGATCATTAAAATTTAAATCTGCAGTACCTTCACCTATAAATGGAGAAACTTTAGATGAAAAGAAAAACTCAATAGCATTAATTATAGAGCTTTTACCACTACCATTTTCACCAACAAGTAATAAAGATTTTTCATCTAAATTTAGATTCATACAAGCTATTCCTCTAAAAGCTTTTATATCTAAATTTTTTATTTTATAGCTAATAAAAATCCAACCTTAAAGTGTTTTAATTAAATCTATTAAATTATTTTTATTATTTTCTTTAATAGATATTTCTAAATCTTTATAGAAATCATCTTGTAAATTAGTGTCTTCTTTAATGTTTTCTAGAAATTTGTTTATAATATCGTTTGATGCAGTCATGTTAATTTCACTTTTTATAAATTTAATGTTTGAATAATTATATAGTATTATATATTATATTACAAATAAATAAATATAATTTTATTTAAAAAGAGGTTTTTAATGTATTTAGAAAAAATAAATATAAAAAATTTTCGATTAATTAAAGATTTAACATTAACCTTTCAACAAGGAGTTAATATTTTAATAGGCGAAAATAATGTTGGAAAAACTACTATTATTGATGCTTTGAGAATATGTTTAGGATATAAAGATCAAAAAAAGGATATTTATATAACTAAAGATGATTTTCATATTTGTTCTGAAAATCCAGAAAAATTAAATGATATTGAATTCTTATTATCTTTTAAGACAAAAAATGATGATGAACAAGGTTGTTTTATGGAACTTTATAATCAAACTTCAAATAGTTTTGATTTAAATTATAAATTTACACTTAAAAAGAAACATAATATGGAATTTGTTAGCTCTAAAAGATGGGGTGGTGAAAAAGAGGATCAACACATACCATCAGATGTTTTTGATTTATTTCATCATGTTTACTTAGGAGCTTTAAGAGATGCGAAAAGATATTTAAAGCCAGGAAAAAATAATCAAATTGGAAATTTCTTTTCAAAGGTTGAATTAGGAGAAGAATTTGAAAAAGAAAAAATGATTAATAGTTTAAATGAAACAATAAAAGATGAAGATATTTTTAAGTTTATAAAAGAAGCAAAAGAAAAACACATTGATACACATTTAAATGAAATAACTTTTGATAACAATAATATAAATATTAATTTTGAATTTTTACCACAGAACTTTGATGATTTTGTGAAAAATTTTAAAACAATTTTACCTATTCTAAATAGTAAACAATATCTAGAATTATATCAAAATGGGTTAGGATATAATAATTTAATTTATATTTCAATATTGCTTGGAGATTTAAAAGAATTAAATAAATTTCATGAATGTTTATACATTGCATTACTAATTGAAGAGCCAGAAGCTCATTTACACCCCCAATTACAAAATTTATTTTTTGAATATATTAATAAATTGAATGAAGAAATAAACAGTGATGAAAACCAAAGTTTTCAAATATTCATATCATCTCATTCTCCAACATTAACTTCAAAAGCTAGATTAGATTCATTAATAACCCTACAAAATAATGGTAATGATATATTACCTGTATCTCTAAAGGAATCTAATCTTTCAAATATTAATAAAGATTATCTTTATAAATTTTTAGATGTTACCAAATCTCAGCTATTTTTTGCAAAATCTGTTATTTTAGTTGAAGGACCAACAGAACAAATCCTCATTCCTGCGTTTGCAAAATTTTTAAAAAAAGATTTAGAAAAACATGGAGTTGAAGTAGTGAATGTTAATGGTGTTGCATTTAAACATTTTATCCCTTTATTTTCTAACAACCTTCAAAGTTTAGATGATGATTATACAACAATAAAAAAGAATATTTTATCCTCAAAATGTATTATACTCACGGATGATGATAGAAAAGAATTTGATGGTGAACAGTCATCTACTTTCAAAAAGATTTTAGATTGTGAAGATGATAATTTAGAAATCTACAATGCAACAAAAACTTTTGAATATGAATTATTTAAAGAAAATCTTGAGGATTTAGATTTATTAGAAAAAATTTATAGAAAACTACATAGAGATTTATCAGAAAATTTTTTCAGCGAATTAAGCAAAGGAAAAAATAAAGAAAAAGTCGTTTTTGATTATTTAAAAATTAATAAAAAATCACAATTTGCAATGGAATTAGCTATGGAATTAAAAAATGTTGATGAAACTAAATTTAAAGTTCCAAAATATATTAAAGATGCGATTACAAATGCCTGTGAAAAACAAGATTAATTGGACAAAACCACAAAAAGAGTTTATAGATGAATCAAAAAAGGGAAAATTTGTTGTTAGCGCATGTCCTGGAAGTGGAAAAACTTCAACAGTGTCAAAAAAATTAGCTTTAATGATTGATAAATGGAAAAATAATTATAAAGGTATTGCTACAATATCTTTTACAAATGTTGCTTCAGAAGAAATTAAATCGAATGTTGAAAATATTTACAAAATAAAAATTCCTTTTCCACATTATATTGGTACAATTGACAGCTTTATAAATAAATATATTTTTTTACCGTATGGGCATTTAATTATGAAATGTCAAAATCGCCCAATATTGGTGGGAGAACCACATGGCAAATGGCATGCAAAATATTTTTATGAAGATCATTTTGATAAAATAATTTACAATATTAATGGTGAACTTATAAATAAAACTAGATTAAATCTTAAACAAGAATCAAAAAATAAAATATTAAAAAGAAAAAAAATAATAAATAGTACTGGATTTGCCACACAATCTGATGCTAATTATTTTTCAATGAAAATTCTTGAAAGTTATCCGAATATATCTAAATTAATATGTAAAAGATTTCCTTGTTTTATTATAGATGAAGCTCAAGATACATCAGACATACAAATGAAAATTTTTGATTTATTAATTAAAAATAATTTAAAAAATATTATGTTTATTGGTGATCCCGAACAAGCTATATTTGAATGGAATGATGCTAAGCCAGAAAAATTTAAAGAAAAATTTTATGCATGGTCTGAAAATTCAATGCAATTTAAAACCAATTTCAGATCATCAAATGATATTTGTAAATTTGCATCCAAATTTTCAGAAAATCATTTTATATCTAAATCAGATTGTTATGATTTTTCAATTAATGAAAATATTATTATTTCATACTCTGAAAATATACAAGAGATTATAAAAAATTTTATAGATCTATGTAAAAAATATGAAATAACAATTTCTCAAGAAAATGTAGCTGTTCTTTTTAGAAGTAAAAATTTTGCAAAAAAATTTGTAGATGGAATAAAATTTAAGGATATTACAATTAATAATATTTGGAAAGATGAAAAAGATAGAAATAAAGAAAATTTTTCCAAAGATTTTTTAAAAGGAAAATTTTTATGGGATAATGAAAATAAAATTAAAGGATTCAAATTAATTGAAAAAGCTGTAATAAAAGCTGAAAATGATTTAGCATATATTGAAAAAGAAAAAATGAATAAAATTATTTTTGAAAAAGGTTTTTCTAGCCATAGGAAAAAAATAATGAAAATTATTAAGTTACTGCCTGTTATTACTCCTGAAAAAAATGTTAATAAATGGGTATTAGAAACTAATGATATTTTTTCAGAAAAAAATATATCATATAAAATTAATGAAATTAAAAATAGTACAAAACATAATTTTAAAAAAAGATTATTATTCAATGATTTGTTTTTTGATAAAGAGGATAGTCTTTCAGATGAATATTACATGGGAACAGTACATAGTGTTAAAGGTAAAAGTTTTGATGCTGTTTTATTAATTTTAAAATCAAAAGCCGTAAATAATGTTAAATATTCTACTTTACTTAATAAAAACATTCCATTAGACAATAGTGAGGAATTAAGAATTATTTATGTAGGAATTACAAGACCAAGGAAAATTTTACAAATAGCTGTTCCTAAAAATGATAAAAAGTATTGGATTGATTTTTTTAAAAATAAACAAATTTCTTTAGATAGTTTTTTTTAAAAATTTTATTTAAAAAAATTTAAATCTTTGATAATGTCAAAAATTGGTCAGATAATTTTCATCTAATTCTTTGACTGATCTTTCTGTCATATATTCCATTTTTATGTATAAAAAATCCAATAAACCACTTGCTGTTTTATATTTTTTCTTAATATCATCAGAATCTGTCTGTTTAAAATATGTTTCAATTTTATTATTTGTACGTTCTTGTAATGGGTCAAAATAATGTTGTATTAAATTTAAAAAGTTCTTTTTCACATTTTTCTCAACAAATGTATAAATATACTCCCTATCAGGAGTTAA
>JAHKLT010000011.1 GCA_020854915.1 Methanobacteriaceae archaeon
CTTCTATGTTTTGGTATTGTTCTGGTTCTGTGTATTTTTCTTCTATGTTTTGGTATTGTTCTGGTTCTGTGTATTTTTCTTCTATGTTTTGGTATTGTTCTGGTTCTGTGTATTTTTCTTCTATGTTTTGGTATTGTTCTGTTGATTCTGTGAATTCTTTTTCTGGTATGGTTTGTTCTGTTGATTCTGTGAATTCTTTTTCTGGTATGGTTTGTTCTGGTTCTGTGTATTTTTCTTCTATGTTTTGGTATTGTTCTGTTGATTCTGTGAATTCTTTTTCTGGTATGGTTTCATCTGGTTCTTGATAATTATTATATTCTTCTTGTGTTTTTTGAGGTTTTAAATCTTCTTGCTGGTTATTTTGAACATTACTTTGTAAACCAACACCTACAATTTTTTCTAAGCAGTCTTTACAATAGATATTACCAGAAATTTCTAATCCACACTCTTTACATATTGGTTTTTTACAAATAGCACAATTATCTGTACTTTCTCTCCCTTGATGGTAATAGCAATCCATTTTTACACTCTCATAATATTGATAATCATTAAAATATATATTATAAATAATACTTATTAAGTTAGGATGTATTATATATAATTTGTTACTTTAATCAATTTTTAGTCATTTTTTAATATTTATATTATTTTTATAATGATTTTCTACACTTAAATTTAAATAATTCCATTAATATTATGGCCAAGTTAATATTTTTGGAACTTTTGTATCTTTTATATTATCTCTAATTAATTTCGGCCAATTCTTTTTATCAAATCCTTTTTGTGATAAAAATCCAAACAACAATCGGGTAAGTCCAAAACCAGTACATCCTGTCCATAATTTCTTTTTATGAGATTCTTTTATTGAAAAACCTTCTATAAAGTGGGTTCCATGAAGATTTGCAGATACAATAGCAACACCTTTTTCTTGACCTGGGACTTTTATTCTCATTTCATATTTTGGTGTGTCTGGAAACTCAATGCCTCTACTTTCAACTTTACGGCCTTCAAGATAAAATGGATCATCTCCAACTTCAGTGTACCACTCAAGTTCTAATTCACTAATAAGTTCATGGGATAATTTTAATGTTGTATCTCTAATCTTTTCTGCTTCTTCGGGTTCTGCAAGCCAGACTAATTCTGTACGTTGGAATTCATTAACACGATCCAATCCTTTGGATCCTCCTCCTTCCCATCTATAAGTCCATCCACTTTTATCATAGTATTTTATAGGTAATTCTTTTTCATCTATGACTTCATGTGCTAAAAATTCATAAAATGGTTCACACTGTGCTGCTGCTAATACATTAGAAGGACTTTTTAATCCTTCTTCAAGTAATTTCATTGGAATTTCTTTATTGATTATTAAATCATTTTTAAATTGTTTGAAAAGTTCAGGATCTCTTTTTGGAGCAGATGTGTAATACATACCTTCAGGAAGACCTTCTAAATATTTCATTTTTTCCATAGTTTCTAAAGGAATTAATTTAGGGAATAAACATTCTTGAAATTCTAATTTGTCTATGATTTTTTCATCTATAACTTTTTCAAAAGCTCTTTGTAGTGCAGTAATTTGTGGTCCATAAAACCATTGTCCTTTTCCAGGGAATTTTTTAATCCATCCAAGTTCTGCTAATTTTTCAGTAACATCTCCTTTAAAATAGGTTTTAAATTCAGAACTTTCTTCAACAATCTCTCCCGGAGTTGAATTTAAATGATATGTTAGATCTAATTCATTTTCTTCTTCATCAAGTTTTTTATCATCTTTTTTGTTTGCAATTTGTTTTATAATTCTATTAATAGATTGTTTTCTTAGTGAGGACTCATCAAAATCTTTTATTATAAAGTTTATTTCATTATCTTTAATGTTGATGTTATTTATTTGAGGAATTTTTTCTGCAGCTTTTATATCAATATCATATTCGTTTGTGTCTCGTGGTATTGTAATTTTATATTCATCTGCATATATTTTCCTAATTCCTAGATGATATTTTTTCCCAAGTAATTCTCCTAATGGTTTTTTAAGTCTAAGTAATCCATCATGTGCACGTATTTTATGTCCAGATACGATAACTAATTTTAATTCACTATCTTCTATATTCCATTCTTTTATATGTGCTCCTTCACTTTCATCATTATTACCTAAACCTTTAAGTAATATTTCTTTATTTGCTTTATTGATAAATTGATTAATATCTGATTCTGCTTCTTCAATATTTTTATTAAATGTAATTGTTCCATAAAGTTTAAATTTCATTTTATTTCCCCTTGTGAGATGAATTTAAAATTTTTTCACTTAATATTTGTGATGCTATTAAATCATCAGCTGTTGATAAAAAACTACCTAATGATTCACTTTGGATAGTGTAAATAATATTTTTATTATTAATTTCTGATTTAATAAATCCGTTATTATCTACCTTTAAAGACTCATGCGATATTTCTGCAATTTTCTTCTCTTTAAATTTCATTTGAATTTTACAGCTAATCTTCATAATTATTCAACAATATTTTTATATAATTTACTATATATTATTTTTTAATAATTATTTTTTTTGATAATTTAATAGTAAATAGCTATATATAGTTTTATAATTGATTATTTAATAGCTAAATTAAATATTGTTTTGATTTATTGAAACTATTTTATAATAAATAGATTTTCTTATTTTTATTTTAATAATAATTTATTAATATCTATTATATTTATTTTAAAGTTAGTTTCATATTCATATACTTTAATTTATAAGTACTTATTCTAAAAATTAATTTATTTACTAGGTTTATAATAACATTTATTAATAGTAAAAATGTAAATATTAATATTCTATCTATTTATAATTTAAATTTTAAAATAGAATTTTAATTAAATTAATTATTACAATTTATACTTGATTTATAGTTGTATAGATGATTAATATTATTGGAGGACATATTTATGGTTCGTGCTTACACAAGAAGAGATTATATAAGAAAAACCCCTAATTCAAGAATTGTTCAGTTTGATATGGGTAATTTGTCTGATGAATTTCCAGTTTCTGTAAGTTTAGCTGTTAAACATCCAGCTCAACTTAGACATAATTCTTTAGAAGCTGCAAGGATTGCTTCTAATAGGCTTATGCAAAGAAAAGCAGGTAGGTTAGGTTATCATTTAAAATTAAGAACTTATCCTCATCATATTGTTAGGGAAAATCCTATGGCTACTGGAGCAGGAGCAGATAGGGTTCAAAGTGGTATGAGAAATGCTTTTGGAAAGCCTGTTAGTGTTGAAGCTATTGTTAAAAAAGGACAAAAAATTATCACTATTGATGTTGAAAAGAAGAATTTTGAAGATGCTAGAGCTGCTTTAAAAAGAGCTGCAATGAAATTGCCTGTGTCATGTAGAATTGTCATTGATAAAGGCGGAGAATTAGTTAAATAATCTTTGATTATTTGAACTTTTTTTTATTTTTATTTTTTATTTAAACAAAATTTATATTAATTAAAAATTCAATATCTTATTATATTAAACTTTTTATATTCTTAGTGAAATTTTTTTGAGGTAAATTAAATGTATGTTGTAAAATTTGAAGATTTGAGTAAGGATGATATTGGAATTGCTGGAGGTAAAGGAGCTAATTTGGGTGAATTAACTCAAGCAGGTATTCCCGTTCCTCCAGGGTTTGTTGTAACTGCAGAGACCTATATGAAGTTTATGGATAGTTCTGGAATTAATGATGAAGTAATGAATATTCTTAATAAATTAGATATTAATGATACTAAAGCTCTTCAAAATGCCTCTGAAACTATTAAAAAAATGATTATTAATTCTCCAATTCCTGATGATATGAATACATTAATTATTGAAGCTTACAATCAATTAGGTCAAAAAGTTAATGAAAATAATGTTGATGTAGCTATTCGTTCATCTGCAACTGCTGAAGATTTACCTGAAGCTTCATTTGCAGGACAACAGGACACTTTTTTACATGTTTCTGGTAGTAAAAAAGTTATGGAATATGTTAGAAAATGTTGGGCATCTTTATTTGAGGCAAGAGCTATTTTTTACAGGGAAGAAAATAATTTCGATCATTCAAAAGTTTATATAGCAGTTGTTGTTCAACAAATGGTTAATTCTGATAAAGCAGGGGTTATGTTTACTGTTAATCCATCTACTGGTGAAAATATAGCTTTGATTGAAGGATCATGGGGTCTTGGTGAAGCTGTTGTTTCTGGTGATGTTACTCCTGATAATTATGCAGTTGATAAAAATAACAATGAAATAATTAATGTTAAAATATCTAATAAAAAGGTTATGTATGCTGAAGATGAAAGTGGAACTAGTATTAGAATCGATGTTCCAGAAAATCTTCAAAATGAACGTGTTTTATCTGATAGTGAACTTATTGAATTAACTGAAATAGGAAAGAAGATTCAAGCACATTATGATAAGCCTCAAGATACGGAATGGGCTTTTGAAAAAGGTAATCTTTTCATGCTTCAATCTAGACCAATTACAACATTAGATAATAATAATTCTCATAGTGAAGAATCTATTGGTGATATGGAAGTTTTAGTAGAAGGTTTAGGCGCAAGTCCAGGTTTATCTTCTGGAAAAGTTAAAATCATTAATAAAATAGATGAATTAGATAAAATTAATGAGGGTGATGTTATGGTAACAACTATGACTACTCCTGATATGGTTCCAGCTATGAAAAGAACTAATGCAATTGTTACTGATGAAGGTGGAGTTACTTGTCATGCTTCTATTATCTCTCGTGAGCTTGGAATACCTTGTGTTGTAGGTACAGGTTCTGCCACTAATGATTTAAAAGAAAATACTTTTGTATCTGTTGATGGTAAAAAAGGATTAGTTTATGAAGGTGTTATTAGTACATCAAATAAGGAGAAAAAAGAAACTGAAGTTTCCAATGATGTAGTTCCAATCATTACTGTGACAGAAGTTAAAGCTAATGTAAGCATGCCTGAAGCAGCACCAAAAGCCGCAGCTACTGGTGCAGATGGTGTTGGATTGCTCAGAACAGAACATATGATGTTAACTGCAGGGATTCATCCTAATAAATTCATTCAAGATGGAAATGAAGATGAACTTATTCAAATATTAGTTAAAAATGTTATTAAAGTTGCTGATGAATTTTATCCAAAAACAGTATGGTATAGAACATTAGATGCTCCTACTGATGAATTTATCACATTAGAAGGTGGAGAAAATGAACCTCATGAACATAATCCTATGTTAGGATGGAGAGGTATTAGACGTGAGCTAGATCAAAGTGATATTTTAAAGTGTGAATTTAAAGCTCTTAAAAAGTTACATGAACAAGGATATAAAAACATTGGTATAATGATTCCTTTATCACAACATCCTGATGAACTTAAAAAGGCAAAAGATATTTGTGAAGAAGTTGGATTAAAACCACATATAGATATTGAATTTGGTATGATGGTAGAAACTCCTGCTGCTGCTTTAACAGTTGAAGACTATATAGATGTTGGACTTGATTTTGTAAGTTTAGGAACTAATGATTTAACACAATATACACTAGCTATTGATAGAAACAATGAATATGTTGCTAAAAGTTATAACGAGGAACATCCAGCTGTTATGAAATTAATTGAGAGAACAATTAGAAAGTGCTCAGAAGCAGGAGTAAAATCTAGTATTTGTGGACAAGCTGGAAGTATTCCTCATATCGTTGAAAAACTGGTGGAATTTGGAATTTCTAGTGTTTCAGCTAATACGGATGCTGTTGCTGAAGTTAGAAAAACAGTTGCTCGTGCTGAACAAAAATTAATCTTAGATGCTGCAAGAAAAAGAAAAGATTAATTTTACTTTTTTTATTTATTTTTTTATTAGGTTTTTTAAATGGAATATGAATCAATAGCTAAAGAAAAGATTTTAAAAAAGCTTGAAGATTTCCAAAAATATGATTATAAGTATTCTGATGGTAGAATTTTAGGATCTATGTGTACTTCTGCACATCCTTTTGCTAAAAAAATTTTTTATAAATTTTTAGATTCTAATTTGGGAGATCCTGGTCTTTTTAAAGGTACTAAAGCTATTGAAAAAGAGGTTATAAAATCTATTGGTGTATTATTATCTAATGAAAATGCATATGGTAATGTTGTAACTGGTGGAACTGAAGCAAATATTATGGCTATAAGAGCTGCTCGTAATTTTGCAAGAAAACACAAAAATATTGAAAATGGAGAAATCATTCTTCCTAAATCAGCTCATTTCTCTTTTAAAAAAGCAACAGATTTAATGAATTTAAAGATTATTGAAATAGAATTAGATGATAATTATATTATGGATTTAAGTTCTATTGAAGATAATATTTCTTCTAATACAATAGCTATTGTTGGAATAGCTGGAACAACAGAACTTGGTTTAATAGATCCTATTGAGGAATTATCAAAAATAGCTATTAAATATAATATTTATTTACATGTTGATGCAGCATTTGGCGGATTTTCTATTCCTTTTTTAAAAAATAGTGGTTATAATTTACCTAATTTTGATTTTTCACTTAAAGGTGTTTCTTCTATTTCTATTGATCCTCATAAAATGGGGTTGGCTCCTATACCATCAGGTTGTATTTTATTTAGGGAAAAAGAATATCTTGATGTAATGGCAGTAAATTCCCCATATTTAACTACAAAAAAACAATCTACTATTGTTGGAACTCGCCTTGGAGCTTCTGCAGCTGCAACTTTAGCTATTATGGATTATTTAGGTTTTAGAGGTTATGAAAAAATAGCAATGGAACTTATGAATAATACTAAATTTTTAAAAGAAAATTTGATTAAAGATGGTTATGTTTTAACAGTAGAACCTCAATTAAATATTATATCCTTTAATCATCCGAATATTGATACATATGACTTAGCAAATGAACTTGAAAAAAAAGGATGGTATGTTTCTATTTCATCATGTCCTGTTTCTATTAGGATTGTTTTAATGAAGCATATTAAAAAAAGTCATTTAAAAGAATTTATTTTAGATTTAAGAGAAATTAATAAAAATTATTAATGTTTTATATTATTTCTTCTGCAGTAGCATTTTTCATTGTTTCTGAAAAATTATTTTATCCTTATTAATCCTTTCGTATTGTTCTTATTTCTTCAACATACATTAAAGGATAATTTAGTTCTTTAATAAATTCTAATCTTATATCTACTGATATATCATTTATTTTTGTTTGAATTAGTACATTTAACATATCTCCATTTAAAGAGATATATTCAAATTCACTAATTTCTTTTAATTTTTCACTGTCAATAGTTACATCAACATTTTCAACTGCTGGTTGTAGTTTTAATGAGTTTTCAATAGTTTTTTCTAAGTTTTCTTTTGTTTTTTCATTTACAGGTGTTCCTATAAATTGGTGGAATAATGCACCCATACTTATTCCGCCTTCAAAAATAGCTCTTTCTCTTGATGTAATATTTGAAAAAAATTCTTTATCAACATTCATTTTATCACTTTAAAAACTAATATCCATAATACCAATCTTTGAATAGATTATATCTGAGGGTATTGGGAAGAAATAAAAATAAATCAATATTATTGAAATTATGATTATTGTTATTAATATATAAATTCTATTTTCTTTTGGATAGAAATAAACTAAGATAGCTCCAATAGTTATAAATGCTAGAATTATAATTAATGCATAATGCTTTTGCGGATTATCTTTAATTATTTTTTCATTTATATTCCCAATATTTGACATTTCTCCTTGACATATCAACCTATTTTCTGATGAACCTATAGGATCGCAGGTTATTAAGTAAATATTATTGGTGTCATTTCTTACATCCATTCTGTATGATTCTGGAACAATTGTTGAATTATCAACTGTATAATTTACTTCCCCAATTCCTGGCCATTCTAAAATTATTGTATCTCCTTGGGATAATTCATTTAATCTTAAAAAAGGAGATCCTTGAAGAGTTCTATGGCCAAATAGGATAACTTCTCCTTCTCCAGGATTTTTAGATAATTCTTCATGGTATACTCCTTGAGATACAGAAACATTGTTTATTTTCTCTTCAATGCCTAGTTTAGGAATTAAAATAACAGGTGAATTTAAATCTTTTTCAATAGCTATTTTAGAGGAGTAATAATTAACTTCTCCTGATGTATAGAATCCAACAACAATTATTAAAATAATTAAAAAAATTGTTATTAAACTTGGTTTATTCATATATGATTATATTATTTGTTTTTATTTAAAAACTTTATTATGAATATGCTTTTGAAAGCTCATTTATCATCCAATCAGGTGCATGTTCAGTTGGAATTGTTATAATAAGATTATCCATATTTTGGAGAATAAAAGGTGTTTTATTTTGAGGAACTTCTATAATTAAAATGTATTCTGATTCTAAATCACCTAAATTCGCTTGTCTTTCATAATCTGATAATTTTAATCCATAATTTCTAAGCATATTAATTGTTTCTTCTTCATTATATCCTCCAGCTATTGCTCCTTTTAACATTTCTTCAACACTTGTTGAAAAAGATCTTACCTTTTCATTTGGATTTGTTAAATTGCCAATTGTAATGATTTCTGATTTTGAATAGTCTGCTTCAATTATTCCATTATCTTCGCAACGTATTATTGAAAGAACTGTAGATCCACTAATTACAGGATTAGAGTTATTTAAATCAGCAGTTTGATTTGTTCCATTTGAATTTTGAAAATATATATCTATTATACTACCTAAATTCAATAATCCTCCACTAGCTTGTAACCTATTAACTAATATGGGGACTGCTACAGTATCTGGTTTTTTAAAACTTATAGTTGATAATACACTTGCATCATTTTTATTTATAAACTCTGTTGCATTTTCACTATCCATTATTACATTTCTTGTTTCATTTGTAGAATAAACTGCCATAGTCCTATTGAACTGGTCAGTATTTATTTTCACACTTTTTAGTTGATAATCTTTCCAAGATTTTGTTGCTGACCGGGATATATCTATCATTTCTAATTCAGCTACAGAATTACTATTTTCAATTTGTTTTTTTAAGGTATATGCTTCATTATCTGTAATAAGGGGGCCTTTGTAATAGAAATTCAATTCATTTAATTTAGAAGTTTTAGTACTACTTAATTCTTCTTGGTATGGTTCATAAATTAAAAAATAATATGCTGATGATACAAGAACTAATAGAATTAATGAAAAAATTATAATTCCTATTTTCTTCTTTTCTTCGTTATTTTTCATCTCATCATTTTTTGAACCTAAAAAATTGCTTATTCTTTGATTTAAACTTTTAATTTTATCAATTTCTTTATCTTTTTTCTTTTTATCTTCTTGGGTAATATTTATTTCTCTTAATCTTTGGAATCTATCTTCAATTTCTTCATCATTTTGAATTTTATCTTGTTTTTTCATTTAATAACCTCTTTTATAGTTAGAAATTATCTTATTTTAGCAACATATTCATCTAAAGGGCCAAATAAATTAAAATAGCAGAGTATGAAAGTATTTATAATTGATTATGTAAAATAACATAAATTTTTCATTATTTTCTATTTCTATTTTGACTCACTATTAGATTTTTAAGAATTTATTTATTAAATTTCTCTTAGAATTGGATATAAAATTATATAATTCATTTCTAAATCATTTTTAACTTATTATTTCTCTTTTTCAATGAAAATAGAGTATATTTATTAAATTTACTGAATTTTTATTTTTTTATTTGGTTTAAAATTATTTGATATCTTTTTTATTAAATAATTTTTAGTGTATTTCTTTTTTAAAAATGAATACACACTTTATTTTAAGTAAAAAATAATAATAAGCTTATTTTTTTTAAAAGTTTTTTTCCCTGATGACTTATTAAGTTTTAAAATATTTTTATCTGCTTTTTGATAGTTTGTTTTTAAAAAAATCTTTAATTCTATTTATTACAATATAAAAGATAAAATTTATATAAGTAATTACAGTAATATTAAATTATTAATATTTAATAGAGAAAACTATTAAAATATTATTAAAAAGTTTGATTTATACAGTATTAAATTATCATATTATGCTTAATACAATACTAATTGGGTCATAATAATTTATTTGTGTGTGTATCAATGATAGAAGATAATATTCAAGTTCTAAGGAAAGCAGCTAAAGGTTCCGAAAATAATCCTAATAAAAGGATTTGGTGTATTATAGCGGGTAATGACAAATTAATTGATGAAATAGCTTATAAAGCAATTGCATCAAAACATAATGTAAAAATCCTATTCCGTGAACATGTAATATTAAAAGAAGATAGATTTAGTAAAAAATTTGATTTTATAATGTTAACTGGATTAGCACGTAATATAGCTAATTTTAAAGATTTTTGTAAAAAGAATGGTGGGGCATTTATTAAAATAACTCCTCAGGATGTTGTAAGTGAACCTAATTTGATGGTTTTTGTTGCTCCAGATGATTTTATTAAAAAATGTGTAAATATAATTGAAAAAAATAAAATTTCATTTGCAATTTTATCAGAAGATCAAACTACTGGTTTTATTGAAGCTGATTTAAATGTGGGAATAAATCTACCAAATTTTGCAAAATCTGCACTTAAACCTTTTTATAATGTGAGTGATGTTGTGTTGTCAACTATTTTAGTTTCAGTTGAAAATAAAAAAGATGTTGAGAAAGTACAGAGTATAGCTACTCAAAATAAAATTTTTGTTATTGATTTTAAAGATATTGATATGGAGGACTAATCAATGAATATTTTTGGAAATGAAGAAGAAGAGTCAGAAACCACAAGGGTGGTAAATAATAGTTTAGGCATAGATTTAGGAACATTAAATACTGTAATAGCTAAACCATCAGGAGATAAATTTGATTTATATCAAATTCCATCTGTTGTTGCAGTGAAAAAAGATGATCCTTCTGCTGTCTTAGCTGTTGGGGAAGAAGCTAAAAAAATGCTTGGAAGAACTCCTGAAGACATAATTGCTGTTAGACCTTTGAAAAAAGGTGTTATAGAAAATGTTGCACAAGCACAAGCTTTACTTATTAAAGCTATGCAAATTGGAATTAAAGAAGGAGAAAGTGTTGGAAGAATTGTTATTGGTATTCCTGGTGATGCTTCTGAGGTAGAAAAAAATGCTGCTGAAGAAATAGGTAGGAAAGCTGGTGCAGAATATGTTCTCGTTATTAGTGAAGGTTTAGCTGCAGCTATTGGTGCAGGTTTACCTATTGCTGAGCCTAATGGTACAATGGTCATTGATATTGGTGCAGGATCAACTGATATTGTAATTATTTCTCTTGGTGGAATTAATGATATTGAAACTGTAAGATTTGGTGGAGATGATGTTGATTCTCGTATAGTTGAAATTGTTGCAGAAAAATATGATGTTTCTATTGGTATTCATGATGCTGAAGCTGCAAAAATGGAAGTTGGTATGATTCATTGTAGTGAAACTCTTGAAAATTTAAGTGTTGAAATTATAGGTAAATCAATGGAAACTAATAGGCCTAAAAAAGTTGTTATTGATTCTATGCTTGTTGCTGATGCTGTTGAACCGATTATGCAAGAAGTTGTAGCTGGATTGAATCTAATATTCGATAGATTATCTCCAGAATTAATGATGGGTGTTTATAATAATTCTGTTGCAGTTGGAGGTAGTTCTAGACTTCGTGGTTTAAAAGAAAGAATATTAGATGAAGTTTCTATTCCTATTACAGTATCTGATGATCCAATGACTGTTGTAGCTAAAGGAACAGCTATTGTTGCTGCGGAACCTCTTGCATTAGAACCTGAAGTTCGCCTTAGAGCTATGAAATAATTTTTTTGATTTTTTTTGATTTTATGAATATCTTAGGAATAGATGAAGCAGGAAGAGGTCCTGTGCTTGGTCCATTACTTGTTGCAGGTGTCGTTATTCCTGAAGATAAAAATAAGATATTAGAACGAATGGGTGTTAAAGATTCTAAACGTTTAACACCAAATCGTCGAAAAGTCCTTGCTCGTAAATTAAAAAATATGTTTGAGTATGAAACTGTTTCGATTACAGCTTCTGACATTGATACTTTAAGAAAAAAAGGATTTAATCTTAATGAGATAGAAAGAATGGCTATGGTTAAGATTATTGAAAAATTAAATTTTGATAAGGTTATTTTAGATTCTGTTGATATTAAACCAGAACGTTTTGTTGAAAATATTAAAGAGGTTGTTGGAGATTTAGATATTATTGCAGAGCATAAAGCTGATGATAATTATATTCAAGTAGCAGCAGCTTCAATAATAGCTAAATATAATCGTGATGAAGCTATTGAAAAAATAAATAAGGATTACAGAAAATTGGGTGGAATTGGTTCTGGTTATCCAAGTGATCCTACAACAAAAAAATTCTTAACTAATTTTACATACGATGAAATGCCTGATTTTGTTAGAAAATCGTGGAAAACAATTCAAAATTTTAAAGAAAGTTCTAAGTAAATTTTAAATTTTTATAAACTTTTAAATAATAATCTAATTTTCAAATAATATTTATATAATTTTATTGTAAATTTGCAGTTTATAGTATATTACGAAACTTTTATAACTAATATATTGTATATTAATATTTATGAGTGGTAAAAGTAAAATTGAAATTAAAGATCATTTATCAATGGATGAAATAAATAAACTTATAAGTGACCTTAAAATAGGGGTTAATTTATATAAACGTTTATCATTTATTAAATCTGTTAAACAAGGAACTCCTATAACTCATGCTGCGGAATTTGTTGGAGTTAATAGAGGAACTGGTTTTCGTTGGATAAAACAATATAATGAAAATGGATTAAATGGTTTAATACCCAAATATGGTGGGGGAAGACCATCTTTTTTATCTGATGAACAGTTGACTGAATTAAAAGAAATATTGTCGAATTCCAATGAAAATTATAGTATTCATGATGTTCAAATATTAATAAAAGAAAAATATAGTGTTGAATACTCTTATAAACAAGTTTGGGAAATTGTCCGGAAAAAATTTGCCTTGAATTATAGTAAACCATTTCCAGTTTATGAAAATAAGCCAGAAAATGCTGAAGAAATTTTAAAAAAAACCTCGAAAAAGTAGATTTAGAAAAATGATTATTTAGCATTTCTAGATTCAGTGGGTGTTCAAAATATTCCTAATTCTCACAGAACACTACATAAAACCTTTGACTAAAAATAAAATTCTTAAAAATCCAGTGAAATTTAAGATAAATGGAATAGGATTACAGGGAGTTAATTGTAATTCATATTTAGGATTTTTCTTCAAGCACTAAAAGCTCATGAATTCGTACAAATACTAATTCAATATGAGATTAATAAACATAAAAAAATGAAACAAGTATAATTTATACTCACAGAAGTTTTAAAAAATCATAGTTTAACTGAAATTCATGCACAGGAAATTCTACGAAATAATAGGATGAATGAAATGGATTTTCGTGAAAAAACTATAAATGATCTTTATGATGAAAATTTAACCAAAGATGATAAAATTACTAAAATCAGCCGTAGATGCAATAGAGAAGAAATAACTAATGTTCGAAAGATAAATAAGATAATAATAGATAATTTACTTGAAAATATAAATAAAATGAGATTATAACGCTTTTAAAGAAAGAAAAAAGACTTAACATTGTTTTAGATAATTATAGATTACATAGGACAAAATTAGTTGAAAAACTTGCTGAAATTCTTAATATTATAGTGTGTTACCAAACTTTTTCATATAAATGCATGTTTTATTTATATATAGATATTAAATTAATTAAAAATATTAGGTAATCAACTATAATTTGATATTTTTACCACCTTATTCTCCTGATTTAAATCCTATTGAAGTTGTTTGGAGAAAAATAAAGAATTCTATCTCTAATAAATATTTTAAAACAGCCGATAAATTACAAGAATTATTTTCTAAAGTTTTTCACGAAATAATTGGAGAAAAATCTTTTTATGAAAACTCGTTAAAAAAGTTTTTACCAACAGTTGTAAAAATTAAGTAATAAACTATACACAGTTAATAAATAATAGAAAGTAGAAAAATATATTAAATTATTATAATAAGTCATTTAAGGAGAGTTTTAAATGGTTGAAATGAAATATGTCCCTACAATATGCCCATATTGTGGAACTGGTTGTGGACTTAATCTCGTTGTAGTAAATGAAAAAGTCGTTGGTGTAGAGCCATGGAAAAGACATCCAGTAAATGAAGGAAAGTTATGTCCGAAAGGAATGTTCTCTCATGAATTTATTCATAGGGAGGATAGATTGACTAAACCACTTATAAAACAACCAAACGGTGAATTTAAAGAAGCTAGTTGGGAAGAGACAACTGATCTTGTTGCAAAAAAATTAGGGGAAATTAAAGATGAAAACCCTGACAACATTGGATTTTTAGCTTGTGCAAGATCACCAAATGAAAATATTTATATTACTCAAAAATTTGCACGTAAAGTAATAGGAACTCACAATGTTGATCATTGTGCTCGTATTTGTCATGGACCTACTGTAGCAGGTTTAGCTAGAACTTTTGGTTCTGGTGCTATGACTAATGATTTTAAAAGTATTGAAGAAGCAGATGTTATTTTTATAATTGGCTCTAATAATATGGAAGCACATCCACTGTTTGGTAGAAGGGTTATAAGGGCTAAGAAAAATGGTGCAAAAATCATTGTTGCTGATCCAAGATTTACTCCAACTGCAAAACTTGCAGATATTTACATGGAATTTAGATCTGGAGGAGATGTTGCATTATTAAATGCTATGATGAAGATTATTATAGATGAAGGCTTACAGGATGATGATTTCATCAAAAAAAGAACTAAAAACTATCAAAGATTGAAAGAAGTTGTAAGTAAATATGATCTTAAAAAAGCTACTGAAATTTCTGAAGTAGATGTTGAAAAGCTTGTAGAAGCTACAATGTTATATGCAAAAGCTGACAAAGCTGCTATTGTTTATTCATTAGGTATTACTGAACATAGGCATGGTGCTGATAATGTAATGTCAACAGCTAATTTAGCAATGCTTACTGGTAATATTGGTAGAAATGGTACTGGTGTAAATCCACTTAGAGGACAAAACAATGTACAAGGTGCTTGTGATATGGGTGCACTTCCAACCGATTATCCAGGTTATCAAAAAGTTGCTGATGTTGATGCTACACGTCGTGTAGAGCAAAATTGGACTTGTACTTTGGATGATTGTGCTCCAGGACTTACTGTTGTTGAGATGATTCATGCAGCAGCTGCAGGCGATATTAAAGCAATGTATATAACTGGTGAAGATCCTGTACTTTCAGATCCAGATACTAACCATGTTATTGAAGCTATGGAAAATCTTGACTTTTTAGTTGTTCAGGATATCTTCATGTCTGAAACAGGTAAATATGCAGATGTTGTACTTCCAGCTGCAGGATGGGGTGAACAAGAAGGAACGTTTACTAATGGTGAAAGAAGAGTTCAACTTGTAAGAAAAGCTGTTAACCCACCTGGTGAAGCTAAAATTGATTGGGAGATTATGAAAGAGATAGCTATTAAAATGGGAGCTGATCCAGAACAATTCACGTATAATAATGCAGAAGAAATTTTTAATGAAATGCGAGAAATTACTCCTCAATATAAAGGTATGAATAGAGAACGTTTAGAACGTCCAGAAGCATTACATTGGCCATGTCCTGATGAAAATCATCCCGGTACTGGTTTAATGCATGTTGATACTTTTGCTCATCCTGATGGAATGGGAGTATTTGAGCCTACAGAATATATTGGCCCATCTGAACTTCCAGATGATGATTATCCTTTAATATTAACTACAACAAGAACTCTTTTCCATTATCATGCTAGTATGACAAGAAGATGTAAAACTCTTGATAATGAATTACCAACTGGTTATGTTGAAATTCACACAAACGATGCTAAGAATCTTGATATACTGAATAGGGAAATTGTTAAAGTTAGATCTAGAAGGGGGGAAATTGAAATCCCTGCAAGAGTAACTGATGATATAAAAGAAGGAGAGATTAACATACCAATGCATTTTGCAGAATGTGCGGCTAATATGCTGACAACTTCTAAAGAACTTGATCCTAAATCAAAAATGGCAGAGTTAAAGACTTGTGCAGCAATTGTTGAAAAGATGTAGTAAATGGGTAAGTGTTTAAGTAAGTGATTTAAAATGTCAGTAAAAGTTAATGATATGTATTATATGTGGTCTGTTGATGATGATTTAGCTAAAAAAGGTGAATATGGTGGTGCTGTAACTACATTAATGAAATATATGCTTGAAAATGGTATTGTCGATTCAGTTTTGGCTGTTGAAAAAGGTGTTGACCTTTATGATGCTGTACCTATCTTAATAAATGATCCTAAGGATATAGATAAATCTGCAGGTTCTCTTCATTGTGGTACTTTGAATATTTCTAAAGTTGTTGAGAAGTATCTTGATGGCTTACATGATATTAAAATTGCTGTTACATGTAAACCATGTGATGCAATGACTATAAGAGAACTTATAAAAAAGGGAAGAGTAATAGAAGATAATTTAATCATGATTGGTGTTAATTGTGGAGGAACTATGCCTCCAGTTAAAACTCGTGAAATGATTGAAGAAGTATATGAAATGGATCCTGATGAAGTTGTTAAAGAAGAAATAGATAAAGGAAAACTCATTATTGAAACAAAAAATGATGAAAAGTCCTTCAGTATTGATGAACTTGAAGGAGATGGATTAGGTAGGAGAAGCAATTGTCAAAGATGTGAAGTCAACATTCCTCAAATGGCTGACATGGCTTTAGGTAATTGGGGAGTTATTGGTCCATTAGCTGGAAAAGCAACTTTTGTAGAGGTATTTTCAGATAAAGGTGCAGATGTTCTTGATAAAGCTATTTCTGAAGGCGTTGTAAATGTTGAAGAAGCAAATCCTAAAGGTATAGAAATTAGAGACAAAATTAATCTATCTATGGTTAAATTAGCTAATAAATCTAAAGAATTTGCTTATGGTAATATTAGAGGAGATATTTTAGAAGTTTTCGCTGAATATCAAGATGAATTCTCTCGATGTATGAAATGTTATGGGTGTCGTGAGGCTTGTCCAATTTGTTATTGTCCTGAATGTTCATTAGAATCTAATGGTCCTGATTGGCTTACTAAAGCTTTAATTCCAGCTGCTCCAATGTTCCATTTAGAAAGAATGGTGCATATGGTTGATTCATGTACTAATTGTGGACAATGTGAGGAAGTTTGTCCTTCTGAAATTCCTGTAGCTAAAGTATGGGATACTGTAAATTCAAAAATCAAAGAAATTTTCGACTACTACAGTGGTGTAGAAGATGAAAGTGTTGTATCTCCATTAACATATTATCAGGATAAATCATTAAGGGACTAAACTTATAAACAATAAATTAAATTTAAAGGAATTTTAGTAAACTCAATTCAAAGGAATTTAATAAATAATATTTATAGATTTAATTGCTTAGAGAAGTTTATATTATTATCTATTTTTATTAAGTCCTTTATTTTACTAAAAACCTTTATAGAAAAAAATAAAGAAGAAAATTCAAAAACAGTTGAATGAACTGTAAGTTTAAGATTTGATTTCTTATTTCTATTAATGAAAAAGTAATTGGTGTGAACTCTTTTGTAAGTAGGTTCATGAAAATTAGTATCTTGGAATGTTAAATTTCTCAAAACTGAAGAATATTGGATAAAAACTTTGATGAAGTGGAACTTGTGATTAATAATGGAAACAAAAAATATGGGAGAGAAAATACCTCCTTTTTTAGAGGATGATTTTGATAATATTTCCTTAAAAAATCTTTCAAAAAAAGTTGAAGATAGATACAATCGTCCAATAATTTCTCTTAGACTTTCTATAACTAATAAATGTAATATTAATTGTTTATACTGTCATCATGATGGTATGATACCTTCAAGTAATGAAATGACTTCTGATGAAATTTTTCAGATTTTAAAGATTGCAAAAACATTTGGTGTTGAAAAAATAAGGTTTTCTGGTGGTGAACCACTTATTAGAAAGGATATTGTTGAAATTATTAAGAAAACTGCTTCTTTAAATTTTAAAGATATATCTATAACTACTAATGGAATTTTATTAGCTAAATATGCTGAAGATCTTTTTAACGCAGGTCTAAATAGGGTTAATGTTAGCTTTGATACTCTTGATACTGAAACTTATAAAAAAATTACAAGAAAAAATTATCTTAAAGAAGCAAAAAAAGGTGTTTTAAAAGCTGTTGAGGTAGGATTAAACCCAGTTAAGTTAAATATGGTTGTAATGAAGAATATTAATGATAATGAAATTATGGAAATGTTTGATTTTGCAAAAAATAATGGGGTTGTTCTTCAGTTAATTGAACTTATGAAGTCTGAAAACTGTGATGATAATGCTTTTAGTGAAGATTATCATTTTGATGTTAGTTTAATAGAAAAAAGATTTGCAAAATTGTCAAAAAAAGTCAGAACTCGTAAGTTTATGCAGGATAGGAAAAAATATTTTATTGATGATGGTGAAATTGAAGTTGTTAGACCAATGGATAACACTAAATTTTGTGAAAATTGTACTAGACTTAGAATAACTCCTGAAGGAAAAATTAAACCTTGTTTACTTAGGAATGATAATCTTATTGATATAATCACTCCTTTAAGAAAAGGAGCTTCTGAAGATAGTCTTCGAAAAATCTTTTTAAATGGAATAAGTAATAGAGAACCTTATTATATAGATGATAATGAATAGTTTTTTCACTATAAAACTTTTTTTATAGAACTTATATTGTTATTATATTTTTTATTTTTCATTTTATAATTAACGACATGAGAAATTTAATTTAAGAATTTTTCTATCCGGTTTTCATAAATTGTCTTGTTAGTTATATTTTCATTGTATTATAGTTGATTACCTAATATTTTTTAATTAAGAATCTTTTATTATTTATATTTATTATTGAAGGTTTTCTTTTTATAACTCTCCAAATTTGTTTTATAGAATTATATTTTGGTGAATAATGAGGTGATGGTATAAGTTTTGTGTTTAATATTTCGCATCTTTTTTCTACTAATTTAGCAATGTGGAGTTTAGCATTATCTAAAATAATAATAATAATTTGTTTTTCATTTTTTAAATTATTTATTACATGTTTTTTTATTTATATTGTCATATAAGTTATTTCTTTTTAAGCTGTTTAGTAGTCTTTTATTTTTGTTATTTTTTGTTTATTGTTATTTGCTTAAGTTATTTTTATGAATTTGTTTTTCAATTGTGCTTATGATTTTTTTATTTGGTTGTTTGTCTTTTAAATATGTAATTAATTTATTTTCATCAATATTTTTATTTTTAGTGCGTTTTTATTTTTTTAGTGGAAAAGTGTTTTCTTTCATGTTTTTTAATTGAATTTTAATTTAAGAATTTAATGAAGTCGAAAGTTTTCATGGATTGGGGGAGTTAATTATGGTTTTGTCATTAATGCATTGAAATTTTATTCTTGTAACTGATGTTTTTTCTGGATTTTTTTGGTTAAGTTATTTTTTTAATATTTTTTTATACAAATATTTGTTGAATTTGTTCTATTTTGACAAGATGTTTCATCAAGAAAACCGATGATATCATTTTTTTAGTTTTTTTTAAGTTTATCTTCTGTATCATCAGGTATTTTAGAATATAAAACATGTGGTTTTAGAATAATTATAATTTAAATTTCTTAACATTTTTCAACTTGTCTTTTGCTGTATTCTACTCCAAGTTCATTAATAATAGATTGTTTAAGTTCTTTTGTCGATTTAAAATCGTGTTTTAAATTTTTTTCATCTTAATGTTTCTTTTCATTATCAGTTAGTTTACTTTGACCACCACTACCTTTTTTACGTTCCAATATTTCAAATCTTTTTTCATTCCAATTCTTAACCATTTTAAACCTCTAGGATTAGTAATATCTAACTTTTCACAAGTTTCAGAAACAGAATAATCATGATAAATTTCATTAATAAAATATAACTTATTTAAACCTTAATATTTTGTTCTAAAGGTTTAATTTTAGTTTGAATCTCTTCTATAGTAGCATGATCCTTGTTTAAAAAAGCTTTATGACTCATAACAAAATATTTGTAAAAAAATAATACATAAATATTTTCATGTCGTTAACTATAATTAAACAATTAATATAAATATTTGAAATTCTTATTTATTAATAAGATTATTTTAAAAAACAATTTATAAAATATAAATATGTGATTAAATGGAACATAAAAAAATACTAATAATATTCTTTTTTTTTGTCTGTTTTCCTACTAATTTCTAGTGTTAGTGCTAATAGTAATTTTACAAGTTTAAATCAATCAATATCCGAGCATACTAGTGATATCTACAATCTAAAAGAAGATGTTCAATTTATATCTTCTGATAATGAAAGCAAATTTCAAGATGGTATTCTTATTGATAGAGATGATTTTACAATTAATGGAAATGGTCATACAGTAGATGGGCAGGGAAAGGTTAGAATATTTAATATTACTGGAAATAATGTTAAACTAATTAATATTAATTTAATTAATGGATATAACTTCGAAGATGGTGGAGCTATTTATAATACTGGTAAAAATCTCAAAATTGAAAATTCAAATATTTCAAATAGCTATGCTGCATCTGGTGGAGCTATTATAAATCGTGACTCAAACTTTAAAATAATAAATTCTAATTTTTATAATAACAGTGCAAATTGGGGAGGAGCTATTTATAATGTAGGATATAAGTTTAATATTTTAGGTAATTGTAATTTTACATATAATAAAGCTACATTTGGTGGAGCTATTTATAATTATAATTATGATTTTGGGTTTGATCGTCCTGATAATAATGGGTCTGATTTTACAATGAATGGTAACTTTTATTTTATGTATAATAGGGGAATAAATACTGATAATCCAAAAGATCCTTATGGTTCAGGAGGAGCTGTTACTATATTTTCTAAATATGCTAAACTTATTGGAAATTTCATTTTTGATTCAAATCTTGGAAGAGTTGGAGGAGCACTTGATATAGAAAGTAAAGATGCTATACTTAATGGAACTTTTATTTTCAAAAATAATGCAGCTTTAGAAGTAGCTGGTGCACTTTTAAATACTAATAATAATTTATCCTTTATTGGAAATTTTTTATTTATTAATAATACTGTTCGTATTGCAGGACTACCTGAAATCCAAAATCAAACAGCTGTTAAATTTTTTACTGGTGGTGGAGCTATTTATAATTCAAATGGGCATATTTTTATTAATAATACTAAATTCATTAATAATTCTTGTTTGACTATTTATGGTGGTGGTGGAGCTATTTTCAACCAAGGAAAAATTACTGTTACTAATTCTATATTTGATAATAACTATGTAAACTTTATAAAAAACTCTTCTGATAGTGTTTACGGTGGTGCAATATTCAATGTATATACTAAATGGGTTATAATGGAAATACCTGCTATTGTGAATATATATAATTCAAATTTTACAAACAATAGAAATTCCAAAGAAGGTGGTGCAATTTATAATTATAAGTCTAATTTAACTATTTCATCTTCTAATTTTTATAATAACTCTGGAAATTTTGCTGGAGTTATATACAATAATAGAGGAGATGTAAATATTTCTAATTCTGATTTTAGCCTAAATAAAGCATCAAGAAGTGCTTCAGTTCTTTATAATAGTCATTCTAATACCACAATATACAATTCAATTTTTAAAAATAATAATGCTTCTGCTTCATCAACAATAGCTAATATTAATGGCTCTATTGTAATTGATATTTCTGAATTTTTAAATAATTATGTTATAAATAATGGTGGAGTTTTATGGCATCATAATGGAACAACTCTTGTGAATAATTCTAAATTTATAAATAATACTGCAAAAAATTTAGGTGGAGCTATTTACCTTAATAATGGTTTAATTAATTTATTAAATTCTAATTTTGATGGTAATAGTTTACAAGTTTATGTTTCATCTAATGGTACATTAAGTTTAGAAAAAAATATTTTTACTGAATCTAAAGTAGCTATTTTAAATAAAGGATTAATTACTACTTTGAATTATTTAACAATTTTATCTAATAGTTCTCATACTGCAGGAATAGATAAAACTTTTAATATAACAGCTATTTTAACAGATGATAATGGAAATATTATTGTTGGTCAAAATATCACTTTAAAAACTACAAACTTCAATAAAAACATTGACAATTATTCTATTACTAATGGAAAATATTATTATTATCACTTATTTAATAAACTCGGTGACTTTGTATTTACTGGAAATGCATTAGGTTTAAATAATAATATTATTAAAACAGGATCTGTTAATGTTGTTAAAAATAATCCTAACTTAAATGTTCTTATTACACCAGGATTACTTGAGGCAACTTTTAATATAAGTACAGACTCTAAAGCTACTGGTATAATTTCTATAAATATTAATGGAAAAAATTATAATTTTACATTAGTCAATGGATGTGTAAATGAGATTATTGAATTACATTATGGGAACTATACTGTAAATATTACATATGTGGGTGATGATAAGTTTTTAAAAGAGTTTATAGTTAAAGATTTAGAAATAGAATTTGGATATAAACCAAAAATAATATCTGAAAATATAGTTCTTTTTTATAAAAATGGAACTAGATTTGAAATTAAATTAATAGATCAAGATGGTAATCCTCTAAAAAATCAAAAACTTATTTTTCATGTTAATGGTGTTAATAATGAAAGAACTACTGATAATGAAGGAAAGGCAAGTATTGCTATTAATTTGGATCCAAAAATATATACTATTCTAGTAACATTTAATAGTAATGGAATTTACCCAAAAACATCAATTGTAAACAATATTACAGTTTTATCTACTATTAGTGCTAGTAATCTGGTTAAGTATTATAGGAATGATAGTCAGTATTATGTGAGTGTTGTGGATGGTGTTGGTAATCCTTTGAGGAATGCTGATGTTCGTATGAATATTAATGGTGTTTTTTATACTCGTCAAACTGATTCTAATGGTGTGGCTA
>JAHKLT010000069.1 GCA_020854915.1 Methanobacteriaceae archaeon
GAATTAAATCCTATTGAAGATTTATGGAGAATTATAAAAAAAACAGTAACAAACACTTTTATAAAAAGCAAAAAATCACTAGAAAATCTTTACACTACTTTATTTTATGAAAAAGTAAACGATAAAACATTATATGAAAACTGGTTAGAAGAATTTATAATTTGTAATAAAAGTTAGGTAAAATACTATAGTCAGAGAAAATTAATTAAATATTTAAGTATGGATGAAATTACTAAAATTATTCATAAGAGCATGGAATCGGAAGTAGTTAAAATCATGATTTTTATAAAAAGTCTTTATGAGTCTAAAACTATTAAAGAATCAGCAGATATTGTAGGATATGGGTATGAAAGTGGATTAAGATGGTTAGATAAGTGGAATGAAAAAGGATTAGAGGGTATAAAATATAAATGGGGAGAAGGTAGGCCATCTAAATTAACTGAGGATCAAAAGAAAGAATTGAAAGAAGATATGTTAAATCTCGACTTAAAAACAACTAAACAAATAAAAGAACATATTCACAATAAATGGGGAATTGATTAATGCAGTTTCATGGTTGCCTCATGTTTTAAAGAGTTTTGGTGCGAAATATGGAAAGCCTTATCCCAAATATGCTAAAGAACCTGAAAATGCTGATGAAATATTACATGAACAAGTAATTGAGATTAAAAAAGAATTGAAAGATAAAAAATGTTGATTTTAATGATTATTGTTTTTGTTTTTATGGATGAAGGGTCTTTTGAGGATTTGCCATAATTTAAATTAGGTTTAATTTTTTATTTGATGACTAATTATTACTTATTTTTCTTTTTTACCAATCGTATGTCTTTATTTTCATAATATTTTTTCTTTCATCATATTCGTGGTTTTATAAAACAAACTAATATTATCAAGTTATTAATGTTAATATCATTATTTTTTCTTTAATTATCTATAATTATCAAATATGCATACTGTTTTTTTTTATTTTAATGTTTTTAACCTGATTAATTTTCTTATTTTTTTATTTGTATTTTACGTGATTTTTTGCTTGAATTCTTATTTTAATTTTTCTCTGTGTATTGTGCTTGTTTTTAATTAAAATATTGATATGACAGTTAATTTTCTTATTTTTATCATATTTTTATCTAATTTTAGTTATTACTCTTTTAAAATTTTTTATTAATTAAATAAAAACTTTTAAATACTTTAAATTACATATTATTAATATATAATATGTTATAGTTGATTTAGTTATATAATTAATAGTTGTACTAAAGTTTGGGTGTATTTAATTTTTTAATTTCAATTTTAGGTGTTTTAAAAGGGTGTTTTTTTTATGTCGATTAAGGTAGTTGATGGGTTTAATTTTGATAATATAAAGAATGAGCTTTTTAAATTAGGTAAAGAAGGCCGTTGTTTGATTTCAATTGTTGATTTTATTTTTTCTGATTGTATTCAGGATTTAATGGATGATTTGAATAGTAATTTTTCTTCTAATTATGGAAATAAAGCATATCCTCGTGAAATGCTTTTAGGAATAATATTATATTGTTTTCATTTACATAAACATAATTTATCAGATTTTGCATTTGAATGTAAAGTTAATGGTGTGTTGAAGGTATTTACATGTGGTAAAAGTCCTTCACATTCAACATTGAAAAGATTTTTAACTGATAGTGATGAATTGATTTTAAAAAAAGTTTTTCTTTATACATTAGTTCAATTGAATGAATTAGACTTTTTAAAATTTTTAAAAGCTTTTATTGATGGTACAGATGGTTTGGTTAATGGATCTAAATATTATTCACTTTCACGCGATGAATTAAAAGCATTAAAACTTATGAAAAAATGGGAATTAAAACATGACAATAGTCAATCATCAAAAAACCGTGTAAAAAATGAATTATTAAAAAAACAAAAAGAATACTGTGAAAATGAAGAAATCAAGGACTTAATAAAAATTATTTTAAACAGATTAGACTTTTACAATAAAAAAACATTTAAAAAAATAAAACAATTTAAAAAGGCATTTAAAGAAACAGACAAGGATATTATTTCTATAACATTTGATTCAGCTGTAATGATGCCTACAAAGAAAGGCAACTATGATTTCGGATTTAATATTCAAGAAATCATGTCAGAAAACAAAATCGTTATAACAGGCCTATTATTAAATCATCCAAACGATAATCATGCAATAGATAAAGTATTAATAGAATTAAAAGAAAACTTCATAATATTACGTGAATTAATTGAAAAATATGGATCCAGACGTAATTACAAAGAAATAGAAAAAATGCTTGAAAAAGCAATATTAGTATTTGATTCAGGATATTTCTCAGATACCAACCTTGAATCACTAGAAAAACATGAAATAAATGGATTAATAATGCCAAAAATAATAGCAAAACAAAATAACAACAAAATAAGAAAAGAAAACAATTTACCTACCAAAGGAAAACCAAAAAATAATAAAAAATTCAGCAAAAAAGACTTCACACGAATCAAAAATGGATACATCTGCAAAAATAATCAAAAATTAAAATTAACAGAAATAAAACCAATACAAAGCAGAAAAAACAAAGAAAAAGGGATAAATGACTCAAATCTAAAAGAACAATCATACATCCATAAATGCACAGCATGCCCCACATGTCAATACAAAGACAAATGCCTTGAAAATTCCGAAATTAAAACCATAACAGACAGAATCACACCCTTA
>JAHKLT010000065.1 GCA_020854915.1 Methanobacteriaceae archaeon
CAAGAATTAAAAATGAAGAATATACACGCATATACGAAGCGTTCTGTTTATAAACATGTATATCTGAATGTACTTTTAATAGGCATCATGATTAGCAAAGGTTATAAGAAAATTGAAGAAATTTCCAACCTCGTAGAATTCGCTTAAATCGGACACCTTGTAAATGAATTATTAAATTTAAAAAAGAGAGGAATAATCAAAAATATTGGGGTTTCATTGTATGAACCGGCTGAATTAGAATATTTATTATTAAATCATAATAATGATATTGATATTGTTCAAATCCCATTTAATTTGTTAGACTCTAGGTGGGTTGAAAATAATTTATTAAGAAGAACTAAAGAAAAAAAAATAAAAATATTTGCTAGAAGTGTTTTTTTACAAGGTTTAATTTTCATTGAAAATAAAAATGAGATGGATAAAATTGATTATTCTCTAAAAAGTTATATTTCTAAAATTAATAATATTGCATCAAATAAAAAAATTTCTATAGGTCAACTAGCTATGGATTATGTTAAATTATTCAATGAAATTAATGGTATTTTAGTTGGATGTGAAACTATTAATCAATTAAAAGAAAATATTTTTTTATTTAATAAAAAAACATCTTTAGATAAAAATTTTCAAAAACAGATAAATGCAATTACTAATAATATTTCTACTAAAATTATTGATCCGAGAGAATGGTAATAATGCCGAATTATAAAATTAGTATAATAATTCCCATATACAATGCAGAAACTTTTTTAAAAACAACTTTAGAATCTGTAATTAACCAAACAATTGGATTTAATAACATAGAATTGATTTTAATTGATGACTGTTCTACAGATAATTCTAAAAATATTATTAAAGAATATTCTGATATGTATAATAATATAATTCCTATTTTTTTAGAAAAAAATTCTAAAACACCAAGTATCCCACGTAATATAGCTATTGAAAAAGCTACAGGTAAATATTTGATGTTTTTAGATTCTGATGATGAATATATGCCTGATATTTGTGAAAGGTTATATTATGAAATTATTAAATCTAAATCAGACTTAGTTACAGCTAATGCTATTACTAAAATTGAAGATAGGGAAATCATAGATATTAATTATTCTGAACCTTTTTATGAAATTACTCCTAATAAAGATTTAAGTTTATTTAAAACTTTTCGTATATGGGGGACTATTTATAATAAATCTTTTATAAAAAAGAATAATATCCGGTTTATAATAGTCAGTATTAATGAAGATACTTATTTTAACTACAAATGTTTTTTAAGAGCAAATAAAATAATATATTTAAATGATTATTATGGAGTAATTCATTATGAAAATTATCATAATAATCATACTTCATTAACTAATTCTTTTAATAAGTTTAATGTAAATTCTACTATTGATGCATTTATAAAGATTAAAGATTTAATAGCTACGGAAAACCCAAATAATGATTTTAAATATGATCCATTTATAAAAAATATTTTTGTTCGATTTGAAAATGAATGGGATATGTCTAAGAAGGATAAAATTGATATTTTAGAAAGAATTTATCAATATGAAAAAAACAGTAAATATGTAATTCAATTACCTATACATCATAGAATTATGAACTTTTTTTTGATGAAAAAAATGTTTTATTTAACTTTATTTTTAAAAAAGACATATTCTATTATTCTAAATTCTAATTTATTTAGAAAATATATTATTCCTAAAAAGAAAAGATTCCCTGTTAGTTAAATTATTAACAGGAAATCTATTAATTAAATTTTATAACCTAATTTTATTTGTATGCATGTATAATTCCTAAATCTTCAAAATCAGAATTGAAAACATCATGAGTTTTAATTTTGAATCCTTGTATTTTAAGCTTTTTTATTAAATATATTATTTTTTTCCCAACCATATTTGAATGATGTTCTAATATTATGTCATTAAACATGGATAAGTCTGAATGTTCGATTATATCAAATTCACAGCCTTCACAATCAATTTTTAAAATATCAGGAATTGTATCATATTTCTTTAAAATTTCTTTGATTGTTATAACTTCAACTTCATAGCTATCTTGTTTATCAATATAATTTTTTGTAGAATCCATACTAATATTTAGTTTTCCTTTTTTACAATATACTCCTTTATTAACTAAATTGATTTTATTTTTATATTTTGGATTAATCTCAATGTTTTTAACACTCATTTCGTATAATTCTTTTACTGGTTCAAAACCTAAAATTTCTTTTGCACCATTCATTGCAAAAAATAAACTAGTGTCTCCTACATTTGCACCTATATCTATGATAGTTCTATTTTTAACATTTATATCCCAATATCCTATCATGAAATATTCTAAAAATATTCTATTTAAAATGTTATTTATTATATTAAGGTCTTTTAATTTTAAAATCTTTTTATTTACATCTATTTGCATTATATAATCTTTAAATTCATTAAATTTATCATTATCCAAATAAGGTAATGCGTGCATCAATGAATTTATAGTATTATTATTATTTAAAGTAAACACTTCATTTCTTTTTTTTATACTTGCTGTATATTTCTTTGGAATATTAAACTTAAATAATAGTGCTTGAATGGGATTATTTAAATATTTAAAATAATCTTTTAAATTTTTTAATTTGTTTGTCATTTTATTTCACATTTACTAATATTTTTGTCGTTTTTTTTTATTTTTTAAAAAATAAGTTTTATTAAAAATAATTATATAGTTTGTTTTATAAATAAAATATATAATTATATTTTTATAATAGGAATAATTAATAATTTTATGTTTATAAACTTTTTAAAAATTGAGGAAAACAATGTGTGGAATTGTTGGTTGTATATTAAAAAATAACGAAAAAGTAGCTCCAATTTTATTAGATTCTATTTCTAAATTAGAATATAGAGGTTATGATTCTATTGGAATAGCTACTGTTGATGATAATAAAATTAATATTAAAAAAGATGATGGCAATATTAAAGAAGTTAATAATAAATTAGATTTAGCTGATATGGATGGTAATTATGGGATTGCTCATGTTAGATGGGCTACTCATGGTGATCCAAGTAAAATAAACTCTCACCCTCACACTGATGAAAATGAAAAAATTGCAGTAGTTCATAATGGAATTATTGAAAATTATTTAGAAATTAAAGAACAGCTATTAAATGAAGGTCATGTTTTTAAATCTGAAACTGATACTGAAGTTATTCCTCACTTAATTGGTAAATATATGGATAAAGGATTAGATTTAGAATCTGCTATTAGGGAAACAATAAACATTATTGAAGGTTCTTATGCAATAGCTGCAATTTGTAAAGAGGAAGAGAAGATAGTTGCAACTAGAAAAAATAGTCCTTTAATTGCAGGCATTGGTGAAAAGGGTTTTTTTGTTGCAAGTGATTCCCCAGCTATTTTAAAATATGCAAAAGATATATTATATCCTGAAGAAAGAGAAATTGTCATATTAACTGAAGATGGAATTAAAATTAAAGATGAATATGATAATTATATAGATTCTGAAATTATTGAAAGTAAAATCGAAACTATTGATTGGACTCCTGAAATGGCTGAAAAGGAAGGTTATGATTATTTCATGCTGAAAGAAATTAATGAACAATCAACAGCTGTTAAAAACACTTTAACAGGTAAAGAAGAAATTAAAAACATTGTTAATGAATTAAAAGATGAAATTAATCGTATTTGTTTTGTAGCATGTGGAACTTCTTATCATGCATCTTTAACTGGAAAATATTTAATCGAATCATTAGCAGGAATACCAACTGAGGTAATAATCGCATCAGAATTTGAATATTTTACTAATGCTTTAGATGATAAAACATTAATCATATTTATATCTCAATCAGGTGAAACTGCAGATACATTACTTGCTATTGATGCAGCTAATAAAACATCAAAAACATTAGCTATTGTAAATGTAGTTGGTACTGCAGCTACAAGAAAAGCTGATTATGTAATTTATACTCAAGCAGGTCCTGAAATCGGTGTTGCTGCTACAAAAACTTATTTAAGTCAATTAGCTGCAATTTATATGTTTTCATTTATTCTATCAGATAAAGAATACATGATTAAAGAACTTGAAAAAGTTCCAGAATATATTGATGAAGTTTTAAAGGATACAAGCTCTATTGAAGAGATTTCTAAAAAATTCAAATATGCTGATGACTTTTTCTTCATTGGAAGAGGATATTCTTATCCAATAGCTCTTGAAGGAGCATTAAAACTTAAAGAGATTACATATATTCATGGTGAAGGATATGCTGCAGGAGAACTTAAACATGGCCCTTTAGCATTAATTGATCAAAATATTCCTGTTGTAGTGATTTCACCTCCTGGTGAAAATCATAAAAAAACTATGAGTAATTTAGCAGAAGTTCAATCTCGTGGTGCTGATGTATTTGCTATAGGTTCTTGTGATGATGATTTTTTAATTTCTAAATCCGATGATGTTTTTTGTATAAGTCCTGAAGTTGATGAACTCATAGCTCCACTAATTTATATTGTTCCATTACAATTATTATCTTATTATGTAGCTATTGAAAGAAAATTAGATCCTGATAAACCTAGAAACTTAGCAAAATGTGTTACAGTTGAATAACTTTTTCAAATTTTCAATATGAGTCTAAACATACTTCAATAGGTAATATGAGTCAAGTTAGAAAATCTTTTTTTAATATGAGTTGGTTAATGATTTCCCAACTTATTACTAGTGTATGTGCTTTTGTTTGGACAATATTAGTTGCTAGATATTTGGGAGTTTCAGGAAATGGAATTTTAGCATTTGCAATTTCTGTTACTGGTATTTTTACAATAGCTACAGATCTTGGAATAAGTACTCATATAGTTAGAAAGATTGCAACGGATTATGATATAGCATCGAAATATTTAGGAAATGCTATTCCTTTAAAATCAATCTTCTCAGCATTTGCTTTTTTTGGCCTATTTATTATATTGATTTTTCTAAATGTGGATAAGTTAACAATTTTAGTTACATTGTTGTTTGCTATAGAAATGGTTTTTAAGTCTATGTGTGGACTTTTTAATGGATTATTTCAAGCTGTTGAAAAAGGTAAATATCAGGCTATTGGTAATATTTTATTAAGTGTTATTCTTTTAGTTTTTATATTAATTTCTATTTTCTCTGATTTTGGTATAATAGGGATTTCTATTTCATATATTATTTCAAATATTATTATATTCTTTTATTTATATTATTCATTAAAAAAACAGGTTGCTATCCCTAAATATGAATTAGATAAAGATTTTTGTATTAAGTTAACAAAAGTTTCACTTCCTTTTGCATTATATGCACTATTTCATACAATATATTACTCTATTGATATTACTATGTTGACTATTTTGGTAGGTGATTATGCTTCAGGTCTTTATAATGCAAGTTATAAGTTAATAAATGTTTTAACATTGTTTTACTCAATATATACAGCGGTTATTTTCCCAGTAATGAGTAAGCTTTATAAAAATAATGAAGGATTACTAAATATGAGTTTTGAAAAATCAGTTAAATATCTGCTTTTTATAACAATTCCAATAGCTACTTTTACTTCAATTTTTGCTCAAGATATTATTGTTTTATTTTATGGTCACCCATATGTATTAGCTAGTTCTATTTTAACTATATTAATCTGGACTGTTTCATTATTATTTATTAATGGTGCATGTTCAATTCTATTAAATGCATCTTATAAAGAGGTTTCAGTTACTAAAATTTATGGTGCTGCAGCAGTATTTAATGTTATTTTAAACTTTATTTTAATCCCTCATTTTTCTTATGATGGTGCGGCTTTTGCAACTGTTTTAAGTGATGTTTTAATTTTAATTTTAGCATTATATGTTTTAAGAAAAGTAGGTTATTCTCCTAGAAGATCATTACTTAGAGATATATCTAAAATAATTTTAGCTTCTGTTATTTTAGCTATTGTATTATATTATCTCAATTTATCATTATTTGTTGGTTTAGCTATTGGTGTTATTGTTTATTTAATAGTTCTTTTCCTTTTAAGAATAGTTGATGATGATGATAAATATATTGCAAATCAAATTTTAGGTAGAAATAAATAGCTATTTCTTTTTATTTTTCTATAGTGTGTTACCAAACTTTTTCATATAAATGCATGTTTTATTTATATATATAGGGTCCTAGAAAATTTATAATTTTTGGTGACTACTCCATTCTTATTTTTCTATTTTGGACATCATATAATGCTTCTTTTTCTAAGGTACTCCTAAATTACCATTATAAATAAAAAAGGGTCTTTTAAAACCATACAATTTAAATACTATGGGTAACAAATAATAATTTAGTGAAAAACATGTTACCTAGTTTAAATGTAAGTATAAAAGACCCTAAATATCAGTTGTTGTCCAAAATATTTAAATATATCGATTCTAAAAATTCAATAAGAATATATGCTCGAAACGGTATAAAAAACATTAAAATGATGATTAAATCTATAAAAATCATCTTTACAGGATTATATTTTAATTATCCCCTCAGTAAAGTTATTGATGAGTTAAATAGAAACGATCAATTGAGAAAATTATTAACTATTGATAGTGAAATTCCAACATCATCCCAAGTCTTCGAATATGTCACAAGATATTCCGGCATTCAATTCTGTAATATCGTAAATAGCTTGTTAAAATACATTAATAAACCTAATAGAAAAGTAAAAAACACTTATATTGTTGATGCAACACCAGTTGAGTGTGATATCAATCATATAAAGCAATATATCACTACTGAAAAATTAGAAGAATTGAATCTAAAATGGGGTTATTCAACCACTAAAGGTAATTTTATAGGATTTAAAGTGACAGTTGTACTAGATGAAGAAACATTATGTCCGGTTTCAATTTTAATCCATTCAGGAGCACCACACGATTCAAAACTTTTTGAACCCATTTTAAAAGAACTAAAAAGAAGAAGAATAATTAAAAACAGAGATATAATATTATTTGACAGGGGATATTGTGCGACAAGATAGGGTCTCTGTTCTTCAAATATGTTAGTGAGATAATAGAACCGATTATCTTAATCCTAGTTATGTGGGATTTTTCCAACTGAAACTTTATATTTGGTAACTGATATAGAGGTTGCATGATGTGATGCCTAATTTAATTCAAAGTATCTGTGAATTAAAGGGCTAGGGAAAAGATGACAAGATTAACGAACAGTGAACAGTGTTAAGCTTCGTAACTGTCACCAGTAAGTGAGATACAATTATCAATTTTTATTGATTATTACTGTATGTAGATAGGTAATAGATACTAATATCATATCTATTGATTCATAACCCAGATATCTACCGGAGTATATGCTGAATCTAAATCATCTGTAGTCTAAATAGAGATCAACTTGGTAAACCCAATGAAGTCCTTAAATAAATATTTTTTTTTTAAGGTAAGCTGATTGTAAATGAAGCCTAATTCTTCAGTGGGTAGAGGAATGATAAAGAAGCAAATGCCGTCAATCGTCGAAAGACAGCAGGAAAAAAAAATATGAAGAAGTAATAACTGTGACGGATACCGCTCATATGAGTGGAATGGAAACATTGCAGACTTTTAAATGGTGCATATAACTTGAATCATAAAACGAAACGTAAATTATCGAAAGGATGTGAGAATATATGATGAAAACTCTAGATAATAAGTCTACTGAGTCCATGCTTGCAGACACTACTAATTGGACCAATATTAATTGGTACAAAGTTGAAAAGTATATAGATAAGTTACAAAAACGGATATATCAAGCCCAAAAGCTTGAAAATTTTCACAAAGTTAGAGATTTGCAAAGAATGCTAGTACATAGCAATGCTGCATTACTTTTAGCTATAAAGAGAGTTACTAAAGAAAATAAGGGTAAACGAACTCCAGGTATTGATGGATTTCGTGCCCTTAATGACAATAAACGTGCTGAATTATTTGATGAAATGAAAAATTTGAATATTAAAATGCATAAACCTAAACCTGTGAACCGCATGTATATTAAAAAAAAGAACGGTAAACTCCGTTCTTTAGGTATACCTACTATAAAAGATAGGGTTTATCAGGATATTATTCGTATGGCATTGGAACCACAATTCGAGGTGGATTTCGAACCTATTAGTTATGGTTTTCGACCAAGTCGTGGTTGTCATGATGCTGCAAGTAGAATAATGTATAATATAAGGTCAGGAAAGTGGTCTTGGATTTTTGAAGGTGATTTTCGTTCTTGTTTTGATAATTTAAATCATGATTTTATATTAAAACAGATAAAAAACTTTCCATTACATGATTTAATTGATAATTTTCTTAAAGCAGGATATTTGAATAAAAATGTATTTTATGAATCTGATGAAGGTACTCCTCAAGGAGGTATACTTTCACCATTACTTGCAAACATTGCTCTTAATGGAATGGAAAAAATACTAGGAATATCTTATACGAAAATAAAACACAAAAATGGTAATTATTCATATAAAACGAAAGGTAAATATCGAATGGTGAGATATGCTGATGATTTTATCATATTTGCTAAATCAAAGCAAGATATAGAAACAATATATGACATTTTAACTCCTTATCTTGATGAGAGAGGTTTAGAATTAGCCGAAGAGAAAACTAAAATTACCCATATAACTGAAGGATTTGAATTTCTAGGCTTTAATTTTAGGCGATATGTAAACCAAAATGGTTTTATACATTTAAGTAAACCATCAAAAAGTAGTGTACAATCCTTTAAGATAAAAGTCAATACAATATTCAAACAAATGCATGGTCATAATGTGGATGAATTAATAAGTAAACTTAATTCACTAATACAAGGTACTGCTAATTACTGGAAACCTACAGTTGCAAAGAAAATTTTTACTAATATGGATAATTATATTTGGAAAAAAACATATAAATTTCTCAGAAGGCTCCATCCTAATAAAAGTTGGAAATGGATAAAGAAAACCTATTTCCCCAGATATTCTGATGGAAAATATAAAGGTAATTGGATTTTGACAGGGCCTAATGAGAAAAAAACCCTGATAAAAATGCATTGGACACCTATACGAAGACATGTAATGATACAATATAATGCTAGCCCATATGATAAAGAAAAAACTCAATACTTTAACGATAGAAAATATTCTTGCTAAAAAAAAAAGCGGGATTAAAAATGTGCTCAAGCCGCTTGTCTTGAAAGGGACACGAGCGGTTTCTAGGAGAGTGAGGGAAGGTAACTTCCTAATCTTATCCGACACTCCTATGAAAACTATTTAATAAGGAATTAACCAGTATAAAATCATTCCTATGATATTTCCCAAAAGCAACTTCCAAAAGAAAAAATTAGACAATTTAATATCATACCCATTGGAAATATTTAAGAAAACAAAGAACTCAAATAAACCAAAACAACAATTTAAGAACTTAAAAAATAAATTATTCCATATGCTTACCAATTGGAAAGATTATAAACCCATACGTGGAAAAATAGAAGATTTCTTCAAAGTAAGCAAAAGAGCATTCGGATTATAAAAATTACACAAATATACACCATCATCCAACCACAAAACAATATATTTATCCATATTACTAACAACAATAGCTATACAATCAGGTTACAATACAAAAACAGCGATGCAACAGCTTGCAGAAGGAAATTTAAATCAACAACCAAGAAAAAAATATAAAAAGAAAAAACAAGAAGTAAAAACAGAAATTACTGAAAAAGAAAATGTACCCTACAAATCACAACAAGAATTACCTATCAAAAACACGAAAAAAGAACAGACCACACTCAAAAATTTCCTCAAAATCTAGCACCCTATTATATATAGATATTAAATTAATTAAAAAATATTAGATAATCAACTATAAAATGAAATTAATTTTCAGAAATAATCTTTCGTTGATTTTTAGATTTTTTAAACTTTTATTATAAAAAAGGAGTGTTTGAAAGTATATAGAAATTTTATTATGAGAATAAAAAAATTTTGAAAAATTGATTAAATACAACTTTGTTTAGATTATTGGGAGGTCGAATAATATTATTCTATGTGTTTTAATTCTTGTTTAGATTATTTCAATATTTCTTATACTTCAAACTCAATTAATATTTATTTTTTTTCAAGTATATAAAGGTTATTTTTTAAAACTTTAAACATTTATAATTATATTAAAAAGATTAAAATTATCTCATTCTATCAATTTTATTTCTACAAATAAAAAAAGATTTTAATAGCTAATAATTTAAATAATACAGATGAAATAAACCTTTAAATTAAGTTAAATTAAATATAATATGTATAAATCAATTTTTATTTTATAATAATAATATTTTTAGAAATTTACACGAAGGCCATAATATCAAGATTATAGTTTTAAATGGCCTAAATAATGTAAAATAGCTAAATATTTTTATAATAGCTATTTAATTATTTATTACTCTTTATTTTCACTAATAATTCAACAAATTTTAAATATTCTAAAAACTAATATAAATATAGGATTAAAACAAATAATCCAGTGAAAATTTTGGAGTTTTAAACATGAAACAAGTAGTAAATTATAGTGGAAGTGAAAACATCAAAGAAACAAGAATTAAAAACTTAGAAAACAAATGTGCCACTATGACCATAGAACTAGAAATAGCTAAAAGAAAAATCAAAAAACTAGAAGATGAAAACTACCAATTAAAAAACAATCAAATAATAGTAACTGATAAAAAAGACAAATCAGCTATTTTAGGATTTAAATCAAAACAATGGATCAATGAAGCTATAATGACCTTAAAAGAAAGAAATGAATATATAACAAAGAGAAGTTTATTAAAAGAAATTAGTCCTAGTATAAATAAAGACAAAGATCATGATACAGAGCTATTTCTTAAAATTAATAAGTTCTTTAAAGAAGCTGAAGAAGAAATAGCTATTGAGGATTTGTTTTATTAAATTTTTTTATTTTAGTTTATTTATAACTGATTTTATATATTCTATTGCTGTTTTGATCTTCATAGATTTTAGTAAATGTTAAATTGTTATTTGAAAGATGTTCTATTTCGTTCGGTGTTAAAATATAGCTTATATTTAATTTTTCTAAATCTTCTGTGTTTAAAGTTAATATAAAAATTTCGTTATGATCATCCACTAATTTAAAATTAGTAGGTTCAGTATTTTGTAATATTATTGGAATATGCGCATATCTATTATAAACTTCATATGATTCATTTTGAGGATCTAATAAAGACCATGTTTCCATATTTGGGTAAGTATTTACAGAATTTAGGGTTCGTGCTCCTACAGGCAATATCTCATCTATAAATATATTTCCCTCTATTACCCATATCCCATTTGGGTCATTTTCTACTATTTTTTGTGTTTCTTGAATAACTGGTTGATCAAAATAAAAATCTAGCCCAGATTCTACAGGATTAACAAGTGCTCCAGTACTAAATGAAATTATAATAGTACCTATTAAAAATGCAGTTTGGAATTTTTTACTATTTCCACTATTTAAAATAACAAAAAACATTATTCCAAAGGTTATCAAACATATTAGTAACATGCTCCAAGTATAGTATCTTTCTCCTCTAAAATCAAATCCTATAAATAATATTATTCCAGATATTAAAAAGCTCAATATAAGTAAAACAAATTTATAATTAGAACCTATTTTACTAGCAAATTTAATAAATATTTTTTTATAATTAATTTTTTTCATTATAGGAGTCTTGGCCAAATATGTATATTATTTTTTGAAAGTTGCAGTAGAAGGCTGCATTTGGGATTTAGAATTTTGTCTAATCTTTGAAAATAATGGTCAATGAAACTGGCCATAAATCATTGAAAATTATATGGGTAAATTAA
>JAHKLT010000055.1 GCA_020854915.1 Methanobacteriaceae archaeon
ATTAATGGTGTTTTTTATACTCGTCAAACTGATTCTAATGGTGTGGCTAAATTAAGTATTAATTTAAATCCTGGAGATTATATTATTACTGTTTATCATCCATTAAATGGTCAAGAATGGAGTAATAATATTACAGTTTTACCAACCTTAAAAGGGGATGATTTAATTACTAAATTTCAATCAGGAGATTATTATCGTGTAAAATTAGTTGATAGTGTTGGTAATCCAATCAAAGGTAAAAATATTACTATGAATATTAATGGTGTTTTTTATGAAAGAGTTACAGATGATGATGGATTTGCAAGACTTAGTATTAATTTAAATCCTAATCATTATATCATAACTGCATATTATGATGGATATTCTACATCAAATAACATTATAGTAAATGAAAAATGATATCATTAAGTATTCATAAATATTGTATATACATAAGTTTATTATGAGGAAAATAATTATGTTTGAATTTTTAACGCAAGGTTTATGGGAAGGAATTTTACCAATAATTAATGTTCTGCAAAATGGAGGAATTATTAGTTATGTAATTCTTTTAATTGGAATATATGGTACTATTATTTCTATTCAAAAAATATTATATCTAAGAAGAATTAATAAAGTGGATGCTACTGAAATTTTTGATATTGTAACTGTTTCTATGGAAAAGGGAGGAGTTATTGAAGCATTAAAACAAATCAATGAATTTAAAAATCCTGTTTCTCAAATTATTTCAGAAGCTTTAAAAATTGGTTATAAAAATAAATCTGAAGTTGAAGAAAGTATGGAGCAGATTTTTATTGTTGAACTTGCTAAAATGACTAAAAATTTAGGTACAATTAAAACTATAACTGAACTTGCTCCTTTTTTAGGATTGATTGGTACAGTTGTTGGTATATGGCTTACTTTTAGATCATTGGGTGTTAGTCCTGATACAGCTTTAATGGCTGAAGGTATTTATGTGGCTTTGACAACTACCATTGTAGGTTTAACAGTAGCTATTATATTATTACCTTTGTATAACTATATTCAGGGATTGGTTGAACAAGAAATGGATAAAATTGAATTAGCTACAAAAATGACTAATTGGGGTTATGCTGTTGCTAAATTAAGAATTGAATCTAATGTTGAATGTGCATTAGAATCTCTTCAAGATGCTGAAGGTATTGTAAACACTAGAAAAATATCAGATCCATATGCCAATGTTCAAGTCTCATTTAAACCAAACATGCTTACTAAAAGTTTAAGCAATATTATTTTAGAAAAATGTAATATCTCTTCTGAGATAACAGAAAGTAAACTTAAACAATAAGGTGATTTTATGCTTAGAGATATTAAATCTCATAAAAAAAAGATTGCAGAACAAAAACCAAATTTTAATTTAGTACCTTTCATTGATATAATATTTACATTATTGATATTTTTAGTTTTAACAAGTAACTTTGGGGATGTTAACTCTGATGTTGGAGCTATTGATAATGGAACAGGTACTGGTAAACCTAATGTAACTGATACATCTGGAAATAATGAATATTTTATTGTTCCAGTTCATAATTTAGAAAAAGTAACTGTTGATGGTCAAGATATGTCTCATTTAATTAAAAATGATGCTATTGGTATTCAGGCCAAGGTTATAGATGAGGGGGAAGTTAATACTAAAAAAGGCCAAATAGATATAATTACTCCTTCAGGAATATCTCCAAATGAGGCTGTTAAAACGCCTCAATAATTTTTATTTTTAGGAGGGATAAAATTGTATATTGGTAGGATTGTATCACTTGGAATGAATAATAAAGGAAAACCTTTTGTTGCTTATAGAGTTTCTAGTAGGTCGTTTCCAAGTAGACAATGTAAATCTTTTGAAGATAAAGCAGCTATTATTCCAAAAGAAGGACATGAAAAAGATATTTTTGAAAATGCATATATAGCTTATAATTGCATTAGAATTGTTAATGATATGGCTATTGTATCTAATGGTTCTCATACAGATGTTATAGCTGATAAAATTTCTGTAGGGATGAATATTAAAGATGCCATTGCATATTCTTTACTTACAATGGATTATGAAAAAGATGATTATGATACTCCCAGGATTGCAGGGGTTGTAAGTTCTGATAATACTAAAGAAAAATATGAATCTTATATTGGCATAGTTACAAATAAAAAAATCTTAGTTGAAGAAGTTCCATATGGTTCTGCATCTTTTATTTCAACTTATGGTTCCTCAACACCAGAAAAAGTTGATTTTGATGCTAATGATTCTAAAGAAGTTGCTCAATTAATTTTTGATGGTGGGAAATTTGCTGAGTTTGAAAAACCTGTAACATCTGTTGGGGCAGTATTTGATGATAAATGGTCAATTAAAACATTAAATCCCGAGTGATATTATGGTATTAAAATTATACGGTCTTAAAACAATACCTTTAGTTAATAAGGGTGATGATATAGCATCACTTGTCATTGATGCTTTGAATAATGAAAATAAATCTTTACAACATGGAGATATTATTTTAATAGCTGAAACATTAGTTTCTAAAGCTGAAGGAAATGTTATTCATATTGGAGATATTATACCTTCTGAAGAGTCTGTTATTATAGCTCAAAAATCTAATAAAGATTCTAAACTTGTTGAAGCTATTATTCAAGAATCTCGAGAAGTTGTTGAAGTAGGGGATGATTTTATTATTACTGAAACTAAACATGGTTTTGTTTGTGCAAATTCAGGAATAGATGAATCTAATGTTCAAGAAGGCCTTGCTACTCCTATGCCTGAAGATGCAGATAATTCTGCAAAAATTATAAGAGAATCTTTAGAAAAAAAATTTGAAACAGAACTTTCTGTTATAGTTACAGACACCCAAGGAAGAGCTTTTCGTAATGGTGCATTAGGTGTAGCTATTGGATGTTCTGGAATTAATCCTTTATGGGATAGATCTGGTGAAAAAGATTTATATGATTGTGAATTAAAAACTACTGAAATTGCTGTAGCTGATGAATTAGCTGCTTCTGCTTCACTTCTAATGGGTCAGGCAGATGAAGGTATTCCGATTGTAATTGTTAGAGGTTACAAAAACTTTGATTATTTGAGGAATGTTGACTCTAATATTAATCCAATTTTAAGAGATAAAAGCTCAGATGTTTTTAGAAATTAAATAATTTCTAAATTATTTTCTTTTTAATTTTTTTATTTAACTTAATTTCTTTTTTAAATCTTAATAAGTCTTTTTTATATTAATATTTCTTATTTTTCTAATTAAATTAAAAATTTATTTTTTCAAGAGAAGTTTTCTTAATTAATACTCTTTCTTTTCTTATAAAGTTATGTAGATTTTTTTTAAACTTCAATAAAAAAACTTAAATTACTATCAAATAATATTATATTAGGTGTTAAAATCATGAAAAATTTTTTTTATATATTTTTCTTGTTAATATTTTCATTGTCAATAGCTAGTGTTCAAGCAAGTGATGATTTAGAATTTTATGATTTAAATAATGTTGAAGAAAATGATGAAAATATTATTCAAGAAACTAATGCAAATGAAGATCCTCTTAGTTTCCAAGATTTACAAAAGTCAATAAAAGAAGTAAAGGATGGTGGATCTCTTGGACTTGGAAAAGGATTTAAAGTAAAAGATTATGAAAGAAATGCTTTTAAAGAAGGTATTGTCATTGATAAACCTATCACTATTTATGGAAATGGCCATACAATTGATGGTGATAATCAGGTTAGATTGTTTAAAATTACTGGAAATAATGTTACTTTGAAAAATCTAAATTTAATTAATGGTTTATCTGATAATGGTGGGGCAATATATGCTTCAGGCAATGGAATTTCAATAGAAAATTGTACTTTGAAAGATAATAATGCTAATGAAAATGGTGGCGCAGTATATAACAACAATGGTTATAGTTTTATAGTTAGTTATAATACTATCTTTGAAAATAACACTGCACAATCTAATGGTGGGGCAATTTATAATTCAGGAATAAATTTTAAAATAATTGGAGATAATATATTTAAATATAACAAAGCTATTAAGTCTGATGGAGGAGTAATTTATAATACTGGTGATTCGTTATTAATTAATGGTTATAATACTTTTATTAATAATAATGCTAAAAATTATGGTGGAGCAATTTATAATAAAGGTAAAAATTCTCAAATTAATGGAAATAATAGCTTTTGGTATAATGAAGCACTTAATGGTGGATCCATATACAATAATAATCTTTTTTTAATAAATTCAAGTAATTTCATGTTTAACGAGGCTAAAGATGGTAAAGATATATATAATGATATAAGTGGTGATTTAAATATCATTAATTCAGTTTTTAATAATATTATTTATAATAAAGGAAAATTATTCCAAGAAAACAATACATCTATAGGTAATTTATCAATATTTAATACTAATCTACTTGTTAATGATGTTAGCATGTTTTATTTAGATGGTACAAAACTTGAAATCTGTTTAACAGATATTAATAATAATTCTGTTGTTAATCAAACCATAAAAATTTGTATAAATGGTAAATGGTATTATAGGGTTACAGATTCTAAAGGTTATTGTTATATGAATTTAAATTTAAATCCAGGTAAATATGATATTACTGCACTCTTTGATGGTACACCTAGTTTTGCTAAATCTTTTAAAAATTCAACTATGGTCATTAAAACTTTAATTTATGGTGAAGATATTGTAATGTATTATAAAGATGGAACTAGATATAAAGCTCAATTTTTAGCTAGTGATGGGAGTCCATTGAAAAATAAAGAAGTTTCTTTTAATGTTAATGGTGTTTTTTATAAACGTACTACTGATGAAAATGGATTTGCATTTTTAAATATTAATTTATATCCTAAAGAGTACATTATTACAGCTATTCATCCAAACGGATTAATGGAATCTAATAAGATTGTAATTTCAACAAGGTTATATGCAAATAATGTAAGTATGTCATCAAATAATAGAAAAACCTATGATGTTCATTTATTAGATACTTCAGGTAATCCTTTAGCAAATAAACTTATAACCATTAATATTCATGGTGTTTTTTATTACAAAAATACTGATTCAAATGGTATTGCAAGGTTAAATATTAATTTAAACCCAGGTACTTACATTGCAACAGCTTACTATGAAGATTATGCAAGTTCAAATAATGTTACTGTAATTTAATTTTTAAATTCTTTTTTTAAAGAATTTAACTTATTTTTTTTTTTAATCATAAGATTTATATCTTATTTTTTACATATCTTATTAATAAATTATAGCTATTTTATGGTGTTTTTATGATTACAGTATTATCTGGAGGAACTGGAACTCCTAAACTATTACAAGGTTTAAAAAATGTTTATGACTCTTCAAAAATTAATATTATTGTGAATACTTTAGAAAATGATTATTTTTCTGGTCTTTATGTATCTCCTGATATTGATACAGTTTTATATACTATGTCAGATATGATAAACGATGGGACTTGGTATGGAGTAAAAGACGATACTTTTGTAACTCATGATAAACTTAATGAATTAGGATGTAATGAGTTACTTAAAATAGGTGATATTGATAGAAGTACTAAAATACAGAAGACACTTTTAATGGAAAATCATAGTTTGTCTGAAGCAGTAAATATTCAGTCATCAAAAATGAAAATTAATTCAAAGATAATACCTATGAGTAATGAAGACTCCGATGTAAAAATAATTACAGATATTGGAGAGTTAGATTTCCATGATTTTTTAATTAAACATAAAAGTGAGCCTATAGTTGAAGATATTAATTTTTCTAATGTTAATCCATCTCCAGACTTAATTGAAACTATTGAAAATTCTGAAGGAGTCATTATTGGTCCATCTAATCCTATAACATCAATTTTACCTATTATTTCTATTAAAGGTGTTAAGAACGTATTGAAAAATAGCTATGTAATAGCTGTTTCTCCATTTATTGGTAAAAATGCTTTTTCAGGCCCAGCTTCTAAATTCATGAATGCATTAAATTATGATGCTTCAGCTATGGGTGTTGGAGAAATTTATAAAGATTTTTTAGATGCTTTTTACATTGATAATAAAGATGCTGAATTTAAAAATGATTTAGAAAAAATTATTGATGAAGTTAATCTAAGTAATATTTATTTTAAAAATTTTCATGATAAAGAGAAGTTAGCTAAAGATATTTTAGGGAAAATATTTAATAAGTATTAGAATAAATTAAAATTATTAATTATACAGTTGCTCATTATTTTTTTGGTGGCTTAATATGATACAAATGACATTAATACAAATTGATAATTATGGTCCTTGGACTGTTACACCAAGACCAAGAAATGAATCAGACCTTCAAATTTTGCAAGCAGAGCTATTTGCTGATTTACAAAAGCAAATAGCTACTAAAAAAGGTCTAGTATTTTATACAAGATTTGATAATTTACTTGCTATTACTAATGGATTAGATGAAGAAGATCATTTAAGAATTCAAAGATCTATTAGAAATAGATATCCTATAACTGTTAGTATGGGTGTTGGAACAGCAAAAACTCCTCATGAAGCTCAAAAATTAGCTACATTAGCATTACAGAATTCAGGTGGCGCACAATCATCTGAACGTATGGAAATTTTAGCTATTGATTCTCTTGTTTCTAAAGAAGATAGCTATGTTCAAGTTGCTCATATTGATATTAATAGCTGCACAGAAAAATTAACGGATATAGAATCTGCTTTTGATACTAATTTCATGGTTAATAAGGCGCAACATTATTTAATGACTAAATTAATTAAAAAAGGTTCTTTATTGTTTTTTATTGGTGGAGATAATTTTATGGCTCCTTGCAATGGATTAAGTGAAGGGGAAATTGAAGAAATTTTAAAAGATATTGATGATGAAATTGAAATTGCATTAAAAGCTGGAATTGGTCGAGGAAACAATGCAGAAGATGCTGCATATATGGCTGATATTGGATTAGAAGAAATTCGTGATTGTAATAACTCTAAATGGATTCATGTAGTTGAAAAAGAGTATTAATTATGAAAGTATTAGCTCCAATGGCTGGAATTACTGATTCTGATTTTTTAATTAAGGTAATTCCTTATGGCTTTGATATGGTAACACTTGGTGGCTATAATCTTGATGATGAGACTTTAAATGCTGCTAAACTGGTATCTAAAAGAGGAAGAAAAGAATTTATTATTCCTATTTATAAAATTTATGAATATATTTGTTTTGAAAGTTTTAGAGTTAAAAATTTTAATTCTGAAGTTTTAATATCTGCTAATCTAAGATCTTTAAATCCTGAAAATATTGTAAAACTAAGTAAAATCAATAGTTTAGATGTAGTTGAAATTAATTGTCATTGTCGCCAAAAAGAATTTATAGATATTGGTTGTGGCCAAGAAATGTTAAAACGTGATGATTTAGAAGAATTTATTTCTTATGTAACAAATAATGCTTCTTCTAAAGTTTCTGTTAAAATTCGAGGAAATGTTCTAGGAGTAAATACTTTAGAAATTGCTGATTTAATTTCATCTTGTGGTGTTGATTATTTACATGTTGATGCTATGAATCCTGAGGTTGATGATGCTGATTTTGACTTATTAAATTCTTTAGCTAATGAGTTAGATACTTTTATTATTGGAAATAATTCTGTAAACTCTGAAGCTCAAGTTTCAAAAATGCTTGAAACAGGTGTTAATGGATTTTCTATTGGTAGAGCTATTATTGATGGAAATCTTGATTTTCAAATTTAAATAATTTTTAATAAAGATTCATTAATTTTTAAAAATTAAAATCTTTGTTAATTTTTAGGTATGCATAAATATTTTTTATCTTACTTTTTTTAAAAAATCATGAATATGTATAATAATATTTTAAACTACCAGTATGATTTCTAAATAAAAAGATAAATATTTATATTATGAAAAATAAGTATTTAATATAGTTAAATGGTGATAATATGGAAGACAATCAAAATAATATGCCTCTTTTAGGGGATGAATTTCCAGAAATGAATGTATTAACAACAAAAGGAATGATGAATTTACCTGGTGATTTTAAAGGAAAATGGTTTATTTTATTTAGCCATCCATCAGATTATACACCAGTTTGTACAACAGAATTCGTTGCATTTGAGAAAAGATATGATGAATTTAAAGACCTTAACTGTGAATTAGTTGGTTTAAGTGTTGATCAAGTTTTCTCTCATATTAAATGGGTAGAATGGATAAAAGAAAACCTTGATGTAGATATATCATTTCCGATTATAGCTGATACTGGTAATGTAGCTAGTACTTTAGGTATTATTCATCCTGGAAAAGGATCAACAACTGTAAGAGCAGTATTTGTAGTTGATCCAGAAGGAAAATTAAGAACAATACTCTACTATCCTCAAGAACTTGGAAGAAACTTTGATGAAATATTAAGAATTGTAAAAGCTTTACAAATTGGAGATAAAAATGGAGTAGCTATGCCAGCAAACTGGCCTGAAAATGAATTAATAGGTGATGAAGTAATTGTTCCACCAGAACCAAATTTAAATAAAATTCCTGAAAGATTTAAAAAAGCTGAAGCGGGAGAATTTGCTTGCTATGATTGGTGGTTCTGTTATAAAAAACTTTAAATTTTAATTATTTCTTTTTTTTTATTTTTATATAGGTTAAAAATAAGTATTATATTCTCAAAAACAAAGAAAATTACTTTATTTAATAATAAAAGCAATTTATTTCTTGAAAAAGTTAATTTTATCTAACACTCTTTCTAATTTTTAATAATTTACTATACATTTAGAATTATAATAAGGATTATAATATTTTTTTATTTTATAGTCATTATGATAAAGTTTATCATTATTAATTTATATTTATCCAATGTTTATTCATCCAATTTACAGCACATTTAGTTGTTTTTTTTAAATTCTTCAAATCCTTCAATTACTTTTTCTTTAATTTTTTCTGCATTTTCAAGAAATAAAGGTGATAATTATCTTTTTATCTTTTTCATAGGAGTTTCAGTGGGATTTAATTTAGGCGTATATTTTGGAATAAAAAGCAAATAAATGTCATGATATTTAGCATTAATGGTAAAATAATATGGATAGTGGGATGGGAAGTTATTTAAAAGCATTACTATTGGTTTTTCTGAGTTTTTTTATAAAATTAAATAATAGGCCATGTAATATGCTTTTTTGTGGATTTTTTTAAGAATTCTATATGATTTTCCCCATTTGGATTGTAATAAATAATTGTATTCGTTCTTTTCCTATCAGAATTTTTTTCTATGAGATTATTTTCAAAGTACCATACTCTTTGTGAATTTTCTGTGTTATTAAAAGATCATTCATCCATAAAAATAAAAACAATATCATTAAAATCAATATTTTTATCTTTCAATTCTTTTTTAATCTTAATTACTTGTTCATGTAATATTTCATCAGCATTTTCAGGTTCTTTAGTATATTTTGGATAAGGCTTTCCATATTTCGCACCAAAACTCTTTAAAACATGAGGCAATCATGAAACTGCATTAATCAATTCCCCATTTATTTTTAATATGTTCTTTTATTTGTTTAGTTGTTTTTAAGTCTAGATTTAACATATCTTCTTTTAATTCTTTCTTTTGATTCTCAGTTAATTTAGATGACCTACCTTCTCCCCATTTATATTTTATACCTTCTAATCCTTTTTCATTCCACTTATCTAACCATCTTAATCCACTTTCATACCCATATCCTACAATATCTGCAAAGGATATTTAACCGAGAAAGAAGTAGAAGAATTAACTTTCATACCCATATCCTACAATATCTGCTGATTCTTTAATAGTTTTAGACTCATAAAAGACTTTTTATAAAAATCATGATTTTAACTACTTCTGATTCCATGCTTTTTGAATAATTTTAGTAATTTCATCCATACTTAAATATTTAATTAATTTTTTCTGACTATTAGGAATTTTAATAGTTTCATAATCTTCACAAGAATTATTATCAATATAATTCATAAATTAATATTTAAAATTTATTATTGATAAACTTTACCATTATAACTATAATTTAAATCCTGGTAACTATATAGCTACAGCTTATTATAAGAGTTATGCTACATCAAATAAAATACTTGTAAATAGACCTTAAAATTAAATTTTTTTTCTTTTTTTATAAAGTTGAGGATCGGCCAAAATTCAAAATCATTTTCTTAAAACGATAGATTAATACTTTGTTTGAGATTTAAAGAAACATCTTTCTTGAAAAAGGTATTTTTGTCCGACACTCAAGTTAATTTTGGTAGGAATTTAACTTAATTTTATAAACAAACTTTTCAATAAACTTATTAATCTTTAATATTAAATATATTAGCCTCAAATGTGTTAAAATACATATTTGATTAATAAATTAAGAGGTGAAAATTTGAACTTAAAAAAATTGATAATAATTTCATTGATAATGTTTTTAGCTATTGGTATAGTTAACGCTGAAAATAGTACTGAAGATATTAATGAACCTATTATTGCTAATGAAAACAATAATAATGATAAACCTGATTTAAATTTAGAGGAGTATGTTGTTAGTTCTTCTGATACTATTAATAATGATCTTTCTTCTAAATATGAAATAAATGATGAAAATTACAATGATTATTTTAATTCATCTACTGGTTATTTATTGGATAATACTAATATAAGTGATGGTGATGTTCTTAAAATAGGTAATGTTACTAATAAAACATTTAATATTGATAGATATTTAAATATCACATCAATTTCTTCAAATGATATTATTAAAGATTCATATATTTCTTTAAATGATAATAGTTCTGGGACTAATATCTTTAATTTAACATTTAATGGTGGAAAAAATGATAACGGTGTGTTGAGTATATCTGATGGTATTAAAAATATTAATATTAATAATTGTTTCTTTAATAATTATCATGCATCTATTTTTATGAAATTAGTAGATAATATTAACATTTATAATAATTCTTTTAATATTACATCTAATAATAAATCTAAATCTTTTGCTGTTTCTATGTCTGGTTCAGTAAATGTTGATATTTATAATAATTTATTTAAATTAAATAGCATTGATACTAATTATACTAATGCTATTGTAGGTGATGGTATTAATGTATCTATAGATGATAATGATTTTGCTGTTTCTGGTAATAATAATGTTTATTCTATAAAAATTAATGGGGATGGTATTGATATATCTAATAATACTATTTCTACATCCGTACCAAATATTGTAGCTAATTGGGATCTTTGGCCTATTATAGGTTATAATTCTGGTAGTCTTAATATTGATGGAAATAATGTTAATATTATAAATAATAGTATTGAAACAATAGTTAATAATATTTCTATTTCAGGTGGTACTATTGTTGGAATAAGTATTTCTAATAGTGATAATTTAACTTTTAAAGATAACAATGTATTTACTAAAGGAACTGATTATGTTTATGGTCTAGATATTGCTAATGTTGGTAGTGCTAATGTCCTTGTTTTAGATAATAATATTAAAAGTGAAAGTAAAGATACTGCATATGCTTTAAAATTAACTGCATATCCTGAAGGTGTTATTTCTGGAAATAATCTTTCAGCAGCTGCTAATTTGACTTATACTGTCCTTTTAGAAGGAAATATGATGGGATTATATGGAACTAATGGATTTGTTAATTTCACTAATAATAACATTTCAAGTCTTGCTAATTACTCAGTTGGTATAGATGTTTATGATTTAAGTAATTCTGTATTTGTTAATAATGCAATAAATGGAAATGGAATCTATTCTTTAGGTCTTCGTTTAGTAGGGGGTTCTAGTAATAATACTTTTATTAATAATAAAGTCGATGTTAATGGTATTGGAAATGGTACTAATGTTAAAGTTGGTTATGATGGTTTTTATTTTGATAATACTGGATTTAAATTATTTGCAGGTGCAAATAACAATACAATCATAGCTAATCATATTGTAACTAATGGTACTTATGCTGTACTTTTAAATAATACAATTCATAATAATACAGTCACTGAAAATTATTTATATGGAAAAGATTTATTAGGTGATAATAGTGTAATTTATGTTGGTAATAATACTGTTATTGATAATTATCCTAAAACTTCAGTTTTAAATGCTAGTAATATTGTAATGTATTATAAAAATGGTACTAAATATATTGTTTATTTAACTGATGGTGATGGAAAAGCTATTGCTAATGAAACTGTTATTATTTCAGTAAATGGTGTAAGTTATACTAAAATTACTGATACAAATGGAATAGCTACTTTAAATTTAAATTTATTACCAAATAATTATACTATAACTACTGTCTTTAATTCAGATAAATACTTAAATACCTCTATTACTACTAATTTAACTGTTTTAACTGTTTTATCTGGAAATAATTTAGTTAAATATTATCGCAATGGTACACAGTATAATATTAAAGTTTTAGATGCTCAAGGTAATCCTTTAGCTCATACTAATGTTTCATTTAATATTAATGGTGTATTTTATACTAGAAATACTAATGTTAATGGAACAGCTACTTTGAACATTAACCTTTACCCAGGTAATTATACTATCACATCAACTTTTAATGGTTTAAGTATGTCTAATAGTATTGAAGTTTTACCTACTTTAATTGGTAAAGATTTAACTAAGAACTTTGGTGAAGCTGCAACTTATGATATCGATGTTTTAGATGGTCAAGGTAATCCTTTAGCTAATCAAACAGTATCTATTAATATTAATGGCGTATTATATAATAAGATTAGTGATGTTAATGGAATTGCTAGATTGAATATTAATTTAAATCCTGGTGATTACATTGCAACAGCTACTTGGAATGAATATTCTACATCAAATAAAGTTATTGTTGAAAAATAATTTATATTATACTTTTTCTTCTATTTTTTAGAAGAAAAATCTTTTTTTTTATTTTAAATAGCTATTTTTAAAATATTTTTTTAATGATTTTTAAATCAATAATATTATTAATAATAAAAATTAAATTTAATAGTATTATTTTTTAAAGATTATAATTATAATTTAAAGGTGGATTAATGTCATTTATAACATTTAAAAATATCGGTAAATCATTTAATGGTGTTGAAGTATTAAAAAATATTAATTTAAAAATCGAAGAAGGTCAGACCTTAGGTATCTTAGGACGTAGTGGTAGTGGAAAATCTATTTTAATTAATATGCTTAGAGGTACAAAGGATTATGCTCCAGATGAAGGGCAAATTATTTATGAATTAGCAGTTTGTCCAGAATGTTTATATGTAGAGTCTCCATCTTATGAAAATGAAAAATGTAAGTGTGGAGGAACATATAAAAAAGAAAGTATTGATTTTTTTAATTGTGATAGAAAATTATTTGCTTCTATTAAAAGACGAATAGCTATTATGCTTCAGAGAAATTTTGCATTGTATGATGAAGAAACTGTTATTGAAAATGTTATGAAAGCTATGGGTGATGATGATGACTTTGAGGATAATCTTTATGAAGCTTTAGATTATCTAGAAATGGTTCAAATGAATCATAGAATTACTCATGTTGCAAGGGACTTAAGTGGTGGAGAAAAGCAAAGAGTAGTTCTTGCACGTCAACTCGCGAAAAAACCAATGTTATTTTTAGCGGATGAACCTACAGGTACTTTAGATCCTCAAACTGCTGAGAAACTTCATCAAACTTTAATAGATGCTGTTAAAGATAAGGGTATTACAATGCTTATTACTTCTCATTGGCCTGAAGTTATGAATAAATTAGCAGATTATGTTATCTGGCTTGAAAAAGGTGAAATTGTAGAAGAAGGTAATTCTGAAGAAATCGTTCAAAAATTTTTAGATACTGTTCCTTTGCCTGAGAAAAAAGAAGTTCCAAACATTGGTGATGATGAAATTATAATTAAAGATATTAAAAAACATTATTATTCTATTGAAAGAGGAGTTATTAAAGCTGTTGATGGTGTTTCTTTAGATATCGATAAGAATGAAATATTTGGAATTGTTGGTCTTAGTGGATCTGGTAAAACAACTTTAACTCGTATGTTAATTGGTTTAACTGAACCTAGTGATGGTGATATTGAAGTTAAATTAGGTGATGATTGGATTGATATGACTAAAGTAGGCCCATTAAACAGAGGTCGTGTTATTCCATATATTGGACTTTTACATCAAGAATATTCACTCTATCCTCATAGAACTGTTTTAGGTAATTTGACTGATGCTATTAGTTTAGAACTACCTGCTGAATTTGGTAAGATTAGAGCTATTGATGTTTTAACTACTGTTGGATTTGATAGCACTCAAGCTCAAAATATTTTAAATAAATATCCTGATTCATTAAGTGGTGGTGAAAGACATAGGGTAGCTCTTGCACAGGTATTGATTAAAGAACCTAATATCATTGTTTTAGATGAGCCAACTGGTACTATGGATCCAATCACTAGAATAACTGTAACTGATTCTATATTAAAAGCTAGAAAAGATTTGGGTCAAACTTTTTTAATTGTTTCTCATGATATGGATTTTGTTTTAGATGTTTGTGATCGAGCAGCTTTGATGAGAGGTGGAAAAGTTCTTAAAACTGGTAAACCTGAAGAAATTGTTAAAGATTTATCAGTTGATGAAAAAGAGAAAATGTTAAATTAATTTTTCTTTTATTTTTAATTTTAATAAATTTTTATTTTGGAAAATATTAAATACTTATTTTTATATATTATTAATAGTTATATTTTGTATTATATAGTTTAGGAACTAATATAATATTTAAGGAGATTTTTGTTATGGTATGGAATGATGCGCCTTCCCATGTATGTAGGGGTGGTGATGTTAGAGGATTAGCTTTTTGTTGTCCTCCAGTTAAGCCTTGTCCGGTTTTAAACGCTTTAAATGAGGTTGAACTTACGCCTCAGGAATATATTGATATTAAAAATGAATTTGCAGAAGAAACACGATTGGGTGAAGGTTCAGCTACTTGTTTTGGATCATTAGTCTGGTGTTGTAAACCATCTAAACCTTGTCCTTTAAGGGATGGCACATTAAAACAAATTGGTATGTCTGAAGATGAATATATGGATTTAAAAAAAGATTTAGCAGAAACTTTAACTGAAAAAGTTAATAATAATCCAGAAAATGATGAAAAAAATGCTTCAATACTTGCAGACTCTTTTAATATTCCTGAATCTGAAGCTTCAAAAGTTTTAAACGATTGTAATAATGATTTAAGAATGGCTTTAAAAGTTTTAAAAGTTAAATCTTTAGAAAATGCTGAATAAATATTGGTTTTTATGGATTGGACTTCTCTTTATTTTAAAACAAATGATTTAAATGTTCTTATTTTAGGTACTGGTGAAGTTGCAACAAGAAGAGCTAATAGATTTTTAGATAAGAATTCTAATGTTATATTGGTAGGTAACTCTCTTAATGATGAATTAATAGAAAAAAGAGCTATTTTAAAAGATCAATCTGAAATTGATGATTTAGTTAAATGGTCAGATTTAATAATAATAGCTACAGGGGATATTGATTTAGCAGACTATGTTACAAATATTGGGAGAGATAAATTAGTTAACAGGGCAGATAACCCAAATTTAGCTAATTTGATTGTTCCAACTACATTTAAGATTGAAGATGTTGAAATTTCTATTTTTACAGGTGGTAAAAGTCCATTAATGGCTCATGAACTTAGAAAAAAGATCCAAAACATAATCACTTCAGAAGATATTTTAGAAATTAAAATCCAGGACTATGGTCGAAAACTTTTAAAGAATAAAGTTCTAAATCAAAAAGATCGAAGAGATTATTTATATTCTTTTTTAAAAGATGAAATTTTAAATAATTATATTAAAAATAATGATTTAAAAGGAGCTAAATTATATTTAAAAAATTTAATTAATGATATTTAGGGATTTGGTTAAATGATAATTAATATTAGGGTTGATCATAATATTGCTGATATAGCTACAATGGATTCTACTTTTGAATATATTAAAGAACTTTTTAATAAATTAAATGAAAAATATGATATTACTGAGTTTGTTGAGATAAGTACATGTAATAGAAAAGAGTTTTATATTCATAATGACCGATGTGTTTTTGATGAACCTCTCTTAATTTCTAATAATGAGAATATAATAATAGAATTTGGGGATTCAGCTATTTTGCATCTTCTTAAAATGTCTTCTGGTTTGGAATCCATGATCATTGGTGAAGATCAGATTTTAGGCCAAATTAAAGATTCAAGAAACAAAGCTATTAAAGAAAATCATTGTGGAAATATTTTAGATAGTATTTTCACAAAAGCTATTCATGTTGGTCAAGTTGTAAGACAAAAAACTAAAATTAATAAAGGCCATGTCTCTATTGGTTCTGCTGCTGTTGAACTTGCAGAAGAGCATATTGGGGACTTGCATAATAGAAAAGTTATTGTTTTAGGTGCAGGTAAAATGGGTTCTTTAGTTGCAAAAGCCTTAGCTGAAAAGAACTTAAAAGCTATTCTTGTTGCAAACAGGACTTTTTATTCAGCATCAAAATTAGCTAAAGAGCTTGGTGGTGAAGCTATTTTTTTAGATGCTTTAAATGATTATTTAAATGATGCAGATTTGATTATAAGTTCTACTAGTGCACCACACTACTTGATTGATAAAAAACGCCTTGAAAGTATTAATTTTGAAAATGATTCTAATGTCTTGATGATTGATATAGCTAATCCTAGAGATATTAATGAAGATGTTAAAGATTTAGGAGTTAAACTTTTTAATATAGATGATTTAAGAGAAATAGCTGATTTAAATACGAAAAATAGATTAAATGAAACTATTGAAGCTGAAAAAATCATAAAAGAAGAATTTAAACTTTTAAATGATTCTTTTAAATTAATTGAAGTAGAAAAGATAATGGGTAATTTGAGATATTCAATGGAAGAAATCAGACAAAGAGAAGCTGAAAAAGCTATTGTTAAATTAGATGGTGTTGATGGAAGTGTTAAAATTATTGATAATTTAACAAAATCTATTGTAAATAAAATATTTTATGATATTTCTCTAAATCTTAAAAAAGCAGCATGTGAAAATGAAGAAGATATAATTACTGCTGCGGAATTTATTTTTAATGAAAATTAATTTATTCATGCATTCCTTTTACATCATTAAACTTTTTTTTACTAGATTCAAATGCAAAGTTTATATCTTTCATATCTATGATTTCTTTATTTTTAGATATTCCATGATGTAATGCAGTTTTAAGCAATTTTTCTTTTATATCTCGTCCTGACATATTTTTACTAAGTTTTACTATTTTATCTATATTGAATTCATAATTTAGTGGATATGTTTCGAGATTTTTTTCAATAATTAGTTTTCTTTCTTTATTGTTGGGTAGTTTGAATTCTATTTCTTGTTCAAATCTACTTCTAATAGCATAATCTAATGAATTAATATTATTAGTTGCTCCAATTGTGATGAGTCCATGGTTTTCATTAAGTCCATCCATTTCTGTTAAAAGAGAGTTTACAATTTCTATTACATCTCCTCTTAAAGATTGAAAACTTCTATGTAATGCAACTGCATCTATTTCATCAATAAATATTATTGAAGGGGATGTTTTTAATGCTTTTTCAAATAGGTCATGTATCTTAGATGCACCATCACCTACATGATCACCGATTAATGTAGTTGCTTTTATTAAATACAATGGAACTTCAAGTTCATTACTTAATGCTTTGGCAAGCATAGTTTTACCAGTACCTGGAAGTCCATAAAATAAAATGTTATGTGGCGCCCATTTTCCAAATTTTTCAGGATCTTCTAAATATTTAATTAAAACCTTACTTTTATTTTTAGCATTTTCCTGACCTACGATATCTGAAAGTCTAATATTATTAGTATCTAATTCTATTTTAGATATTGGTTTCTTGTTATCATTTATAATAATCTCAATATTTGTTTTATCAGTAATAATTGAGTTGTTTGGCATTGCAGAAATAACTTTAAATCCATAATCTGGAATTATTTTTTGATCAAAAAGATAATTTCCTTCTTTAACAAGTAAACCTAACCATTGTTCTTTAGCATATTCTTCAAATAGCTTTTCATCAGCTATTTCTAAGTCTGATTCCATTATATTAAAATCAAAAGGATATCCTATAGCTTCAACAACTATTTTTTCAGCTATTGGTTCTTCATCTAATTTGTTAATTGATTTTTTCTTAGATGAATTTTTTGTCTCTAGATTTTTAGTATTGGTTTTCAAATATACACCAACTTTTATAAAATGTTTTTATATATTAAATATTTCTTTTTCATATTTAATATTTATTTCTAAAAAATTTTTTCAAAAATATTTAAATTTAAAATTAGTATGTTAAATAAATAGTTAAAGTTCAAAAAAAGCAAATGTTTAATTAATAAAAATTAATTAAACGGGGTTTTTAGCGAAATTAAGCAGGACAACAGGATTTAACTGCTAATTTAATATCTTCTTCTTTAACAGTTTTACGTCCAGCATGTTTAGCATAAGATACAGCTTTTTTAGCTATAGTTGTAGCACATTCTTCTAATGCTGCTGCGAATTCTTCTTTTGCATCTTCACTAACTCTTTCAGCACCTGCATTTTTAAGTAATCTTGCAACTGGTGCAATTGGTAATTCAGTTTTCATAATTATCATTTCTCCACAATTTTCTAATAACAATTTTTTTTAATTGTTATTAATTTAAATTATAGCTATCTTATATATAAATATTTGCTTTAAATCAGCTATTTTGCCAATGTATTTTTGTATCTTTTAATTTTTATAACTATTTTTAGAAAATATTATTATTAACTATTTTATTATTTTAAAGAAGAATTTTTATAAAAAAGAATTTTTATTTTAAATCTTAAATTAAAGATTCGTAAATTTCTCTCATCCTACAAGCGTCTTGATCAATTAAAGGAGTTTCACATATTATTGTAGCTTTCCAATCATTTTCAATTAAATTAAGTAGTAAATCTTTAATATATGGTCCATACTTATCTTCTTCAGCTAAGGTATGGTGTTTACGTTCTCCTGCATGAGTATATTCAATAGTTGTAAAATGACAGTGTAATCTATCAATATCTAAATTATCTTCTAATTTTGAAAAAATACAATTATAATCTTCTTTTTGATTTAAAATTCCTCTACCTCTTGCATGAATATGTGCAAAATCAATTGTTGGTTCAAAATGGTCAAAATTTTCACATATAGAAATTATCTCATCTATATTTCCAAGTTGTGATCTTTTCCCAGTAGTTTCTGGTGAAAATGTAAAGTTTTCAATAGCTTCTTCTTCACATTTATTAAGTAATCTCTTAATTGTTTGTTTAGCTATTTTTAAAACATCTTCTGGTTTTCGATTGGAATAGAAACCTGGATGGAAAACAAGCCTATATGCACCCATCCATTCTCCTGCACGTGCTGTAGCTATTAAGCGTTCTATACTTTTATCAATTTTTTCTTCTTCTTTAGATGCTAAATTGATATAGTATGGGCCATGCATTGAAACTAAAATATTTTCTTTTTTTGATTGTTTTTTCAATATTTTTGCAGATTTTTCTCCAATTTTAACACCATATGTTGATTGATATTCAAAAGCATGAAGATCATGTTCTTTTAAATAGCTAGAAGATTCAAAAGCTCTTCCTTTAAAATCAATTGGTTTACCTGCAGGACCAAAAATAATTTTAGGCAACATCATATCTTAAAAATAGTAATTAAAAATATATTAACGGGAATATTATAAAATTCCCATTGCTTTGTTAGTTTTAGAAATAGATTTTTCATTGTCAGATTCCATTTCAAGCATAGCTCTAATAGCATCAATGTTTTCTGGAACAACATCTGATTCTTGGTGAACTGCTTGCATATAAAATAATTCATTATCTACTACATTAATAGATTCTTTCCATACTGGAATTTCATATAAATCATTTCTATTTCTACCTAATTCTTTTGCATATTCCATTAATTCTGCAGTTGAACCTAAACCTGATGATGCTTCAGCTAGAATAACTCTTGATCTTTTTTCTAATACATCAATAACTTCATCAATATTTACATCATTATTTATTTCAACCATAAGATTGTGTTGATGCATAAGTGTTGTTGGAACAAGGAGTGCAAGTGTAGTAATATCTACTTTACCCATAACTGTTTTTACATCAGGTCCATGATGAGAAGGAATTTTTGGAGGATTAGGTACTATTGCATTAATTGGTCCTTTTTTAACTTCTGAAGGATCACTACCTCTTCTAACCATAACAGCTCTAACTTTTTTAATATCACATAATGGATTTAAAGTGTGTAATGTACGTGTAAGTCCAGTTGTATTACAGGATACTACTCTTGAATAATTTGCCCCATAAGAATCATCATAATTTGAAAAGGAATTAAAAGAAAGTCCAGTTAAATCATGGTCTTCTCCACCTTGATAAATAGCTTTAACTCCTTCTTTTTTATATTTTTCTAAGTTTTCTCTACCAATATTTCCAGGAGTACAATCTATTATAATATCTGCTTCCTTAATCATATCATCAACAGTTCCAGCTATTTCAATTCCTGAATCTTTAAAAGATTGTTTTCTCTCAGGAATTCCAATATATAAATTATATCCCTTATCTGTTGCAGCTTTAGCTTCAAAATTTGGTCTTGTTTTACTAACTCCAATAATTTTCATATCATTTTGTGACTCTACAGCATCAGCTACTCTCTTTCCTATTGTACCATATCCATTAATAGCTACAGATTTCATTTTTTCATCCTATTATCAATAATATATTATTTTAAAAATACACTACTATTTATTTTATTAATCTTTAATATTAATTTCTATACATAAATTTTAAAACAATTTTTGCTAGATATCTCATATACCATTTATTCATTTCTTTATCAACATTTTCTAGTTCTTTAATAATAGCTATTTTTTGAGGGCATTTCTTTTCACAAATTCCACATTTAATACATTTATCTGCACCAGAATTGTTATTAAGAGAATTATATAAATAAAAAGCTGTTGAACTGAAATTTTTAAAAATTTTTTTATCATTATAACTAGAAAAACAATTAGGAATATCTACATTTTGAGGGCAAGGAAGACAATAACCACAGCTTGTGCAATTTACTTGAAGTGATTTTTGGAATATATCTTTTACTGATTCTAACATTTTCTTTTCATCATCATTCATAGTATTTGATTCAAATTTTGAAAAAAACTTTATATTTTCATCAATAATTTTATCTTCACCCATACCAGATAAAACAACCTTAACATTAGGATTATCTGCAACCCACTTAAAACCCCATTCTGCTGGTGTTTTCTTAATTTTAAAATTATCTATAATCTCTTTCGCTTTATCTGATAATTTATTTACAAGTATACCTCCTCTTAAAGGTTCCATAACAATTACTCCAATGTCTTTACTTGATGCATAGTTTAAACCTTCACTACCTGCTTGATAATTTTCATCTAAGTAATTGTATTGGATCATACATAAATCCCAATCATAACTATCAATTATTTTCTTGAAATTAATTATATTGCCATGAAATGAAAAACCAATATTTAATATTCTACCTTTCTTTTTTTCTTTGTCAATAAATTCTAAAAATCCTAATCTTTTTAGCTTTTCCCATTCATCATATGTATAAACATTATGTATAAGATAGTAATCTATATAGTTAGTTTGTAATCTTTTTAATTGTTTTTCAAAAATCCTGTTTATATCTTCTTTTGTTTTTATTGATGGAATAGGTATTTTAGTAGCTATTTTAATTTTTTCTCTGTAACCATTTTTTAATATTTTTCCTAATGTTTCTTCACTTCCAGAATAAGTATATGCTGTATCAAAATAATTAATCCCATTTTCAATAGCTTTTATTACTTGTTGTTCTGTTTTTTTTAAATCTATTCTACCATTTTTTCTTGGAAATCGCATACAACCATAACCAAGCAGTGAAAGATTATCTCCTGTTTTTTTTAATTTTCTATATTTCATTTTTAAACCTATTTGTTTTTTCTCTTTATTTGTATTTAATAATTTTAACTAATTTTTTAAAAAATTCTAGAGGAAAAAGCTATATTAAATTTTTCATATAATATAACTAAGGTGGTATTATGAAAAAATTAGAAAAAGATTCTGTTATTGAACTTAATGATTTAAAGATTATGAGACATAATCTTAAAATGAATGGGTATCATGATCTAACATTAAGACTTCATAGATGGATTGTTGGAAAAAGAAGAGGAGATTCTATAGAAAATATTTTTCCAGATAACTATGAGGAAATTATTAGAATCTCTAATGAAAATGATTTATTTAATGATAAATAATTTGAATTTATCCCTTTTTAAAAATTAAAAATAGGATTATTCAAATGAATCCAATTTTTCAGGGAAGTATGTATCAACAACATATTCTAAACCATATTTAGAAAATGATTGCTGTTCTGCCTTTTTTCCAATTTTAAGCATTTTTTTAATTTCATTTTGCCAAAATTCACTTTTATATCTTGGATCTTTTGATAATTCTTTTAATCTTAAAACATCTACATCTTTTAAGTTATCTGTTGGAAGTTCATAATTTATAATATCACTAGCAGTTACTCCCATAAATTTAGCATTTGGTGTAGCTAAATCATGATTTACATGAGCTAGCTTTGCACTTCCTGATATAATTACTTGTGCAATATGAAAACCCCAAGGGTCTCCATCGTTACAAACATATACAGGTAAATCTAATTCTTCATTAACTCTTTTAATAAATCTTCTTGTAGCACGAGCTGCTTGGCCTTTAAGACCAACAATCAATGTATTGAACTTTTTAAAAGCTTTTTCCTGAACCATTCTGTGAAACATTCCCATAGTTTCTACAGCTATAACTTTATCTACGTTATGATCAAGAAATTCTACTTCATCAATTGTTGGTGATATAGTGTATCCTGATTTTCCTGAATTTAAAGCATTTATTTCAACATCATCATCTTGTAGAGTAATATCTCCATACACTGATGCTCCATCTTCTTCAGGCATGAGTCCAAGATCTTCTCTTGTTGTTCCAAGAGTAACTTCTAAATCTTCTCCTACAATATTTGATTCTTGTTGTGTTTTAAATCCAATTCCCCAACTTTCAGAAACATAATACATCTCCCTTATAGTAGCTGTTTTTTCTCTTTGAACTAAATCTTTACAAAAATTAGCTACATATACCATTTGTCCAAGTTTTCTTATCTGTTTAACATTTCCAAGGGATCTTTTACCAAATCTATCCCCTAAAATATAATAATGTTTATTTTCATCATAAACAATATTACCTGTACCTCTTGAAGGAACTTTAACAGAGGGAACTTTTTTCTTTTCTACTTCCTCTACTATTTCTTCACCTAAACTTTTTAGTTTATTAAAGGTATATTCTTTCCTTTGTTCTTTATGTGGTTTATTATAAGACATATTATCTATTTCTCATCTGTATCTGGAGTATTTTCAAGTGTAACTTGTTCAATATCTCTTTTATTGATATTACTATGTTTGTTATCAACTTTATGTCCAAACTCATCTAATTCTTCAACTAAGAGATCTTCCTCTTCTACTTCAATTTCTTCATCATCCTCAACTTTTTCTCCGAGTAATTCAGCTAATGCTCGTTTTGTAACTTTAGCAAGAACTTCTTTGTATTCTGGAATTTCTACTTCAGCTAATTTAGCAGATTCTTCAATAATGACTGGAACATAATCTTCAAATATTTTTGAACGCATAGCTTTTTCTTTTGCAGCTTTTTTAGCTCTTAAATGTTTTTGAAGTTTACGTGCTAGAGTCATTGTAGCTTGTCTAACTTCTTGAACGATTTCTGGCTCTGGTGCAATACTCTGTTTTCCAGTAGATAAGTATGGAACTTGTGTTGAAATAATATTTACAAATAAAGTTAAAGGAGTATTATCTAAATCTTTAATACCATATCTTTTCCAATCTACACTTTTTAAAGCCTCTGTTATTGCACAACTTCCTTGATCAAAGGATAATGGAACTCTATTTGCAAATCTCATAATTTCAGATTTTTTCTGATTATTTACAATTCTACCTGCATCTCCACCATAAGCTATTCCTGCTTCTACAATAAAAGCAACTCCTCCACGATAAGTTACAGGTTTTCTTGTAATAGCTGCAATAAATTCAGGTTTTAATATTTGTTTCATACCTTTTTCAACTTGTTCTGATCCAATTGGAATAAGTCCAGATGTTGGTGGAGCCATAAATTTCATTTTTCCAAATGCATTTACAATAGCTTCAGCTTCTTCCCATTTCATATCTTTAGGACGTTTATTCAAGTCGATCCCTGTAATCTCTTCAATTTCAGCTATTCTTTTATTAGACATCCTAGATAATGAACTTGTAAGTAAACTTTTAAATCTTCTTTTATCTGTGTGCTTTGCCATGAATATTAAATCATCTGCAGTTACACCTTTAGGATGAGGTAAAACTTCTTGTGGAAGTACTGGAACAATATCTGCAGCTCTTTTGAATATATATTTATGGCCACTTGGATCTCTAAATATTATTTTTGCATGAGGATTTCCAATCATTGTTCTTCTTATGTATTCAAAAGCACCTTGTTCTGCCATAGAATATGAAACATCTTTAAACTGAAGTTCAATACAAACACCAGTATGATCTGCCTGATATTCTTCTCTTTCCATTAAAAGACCCTTATTTTTTTTAACATCCATTTTGAACTTTAATTTTACACCTTTAAGTTCATCACCATCTTTATAACATGAAATAACTCTTGCAGGCTCACCAGTTGTCATTTGAGATAATAAAACACATCCACTACAACCTAATCCTTGCTGTCCTCTAGATTGAATGTTTCTAAACTTAGATCCTGCAAACATTGTACAATATACTTGCATAATATAATCTTCAGGGATTCCTGGACCATTATCAGAATGAGTTAAAATATAATGTTCTTTATCTACCCTTTTTAAATCGATCTTAATTTCTGGTAAAATTCCAGCTTCTTCAGCTGCATCAAAACTATTGGTTATTAATTCGTGAAAAACAATAGTTAAAGATCTTATTTTTCCAGAAAAACCTAACATTTGCTTGTTTTTTCTAAAAAATTCTGAAGGTGTCAGTTCTTGAAAATTTTCAAATAGTTCATTAGCTTGTTGAGACAATTTAATCCTCCTTTATATTAAAATAATTATTTATTTTTAATTTAAAATTAGCTATAGAGCAAATAAAAATTAATATTAATTAAAAAAAATTTTATTGTAAAATCAGTAAAATTACAATATATTAATTACAATATGTATATATACTTTTTAAAGTATATAATGTTTTCCTATCATAAGGATATTTTAATAGTAGTATCTTTTAAAAATGGAGTTTCTATGCAAAAAGATTATTTAAAACTAATACTTATCTTATTATATTAATTTTTAGATTATACTCAGTATTGAAAAATTTTATTAATATAGCTATTCATATTAAAATTATGAAATTGAAGTTTGGAATTTTATATGGGTTTTTATTATGATTAATCCCATTTTTAATTTCCTTTTTTATTTATCCTTTAAAAACTTCAAATAATCCATTTTTTGAAACAATAATGGCACTTACACGTGTTATTTTTGAATCGTTATTTATATATCTTTATTTTAGAAAAGACAAAGAATTAAATTACAAAAACTCTTTAAAAATAGGAATTTTATTCTTTGCAATTAGTGTTATTATTGATTCATGTTTATTTATGGAAGGACCAATGAAAATGTCCTTTACAAACTATATATTAGACATTGGTTTACTACTCCATCACCAGCAATCTCAAAAACAGTCCTGAACCTTTACAAATTATATATTAGACTTGGTTTAACTTATTTAATATATCCCATAATAAGTGTTTTTAATGTTTTAATTTGTAATAAAAGGAAATATTGATTAAGCTATTATTTTTTAAACGCAGAAAAGAATCGTGTATTAATTTTCTTTAATTTTTTTTTATTTAAATAATAATGTATTTTCGATTTTAGAGCTTAATAAAACTTTTTTCATATTTTATCTAACTCTACATTGTAATACAGTATCTGCAATAAAAGTCCAAGGTTGTTCTTTTATAATATCAAATTCATAATTTAAATCTAGATTTTCAACCCATGGTTTAATTTCAAATAAATCATCGATTTTGTGATAAATACTTATAAATAAAATAGGTTTTTGTTTTTTAATAGTATTAATAGCTCCATTTAATAAGTTTTGTTCTGCACCTTCAACATCAATTGTTATTAATCCAACATCTAAATTGTATTCTTTAACAAAGCTATCAATAGTTACTTCTGGTACTATTATCTTTTCATTATATTTTCTTATATTTTCATCACATGTTATGCCTTGAAAATTATTACTAGATAAAAAAAGAGTCCTTTCTCCATTTTTATCTCCTAATGATTTATTAATAGGTAATATATTTTTGATATTATTGTTTTTCACATTATTTACCATATGTTTATATGAATTTTCAAAGGGTTCAAATGCATAAATTTTTTTATTAGTAAATTTAGAAAGAGGTAAAGCAGTATCTCCAGTAAATGCACCAGCATCAATAATATCTTTATTTTTTATAAATTTTTTATCATCTTCTGTTAAATTTAAATCATAAAATCCATGAAGATTATAATCTCCTTCAAAAACAAATTCATTAATTTTTTTTTCAGAAGTATTTTCTAATTTGAATTCTTTAAAATATTTTTGTTGATTTAGTTCATCTTCAAAAAATAATGTGTCTTGTTTAAGTAAATTAAAAGATAAAGCCCTTAAAAATAATAATTTAAAAAGTTTTCTAGATTCATTTGGTAAATTTTTTATCATTCTTCCAAACTTTTCATCAAAATCATCTTTTAAATAATAATCTATATAAGTTAAATCACAGAAACTAGCTGCTGTTTTTTCATTAGTTCTTTCATTTAATAATTTATCATATTTATTTGAAATATCTAAAAATTTTTTATTAAGATCTTTGTTGAGTTTTTTTGTTTTATTATAGTTTTCTTTATAATAATCGATTTTGTCATTGATTTGTTTAATTTCATTATTTTTTTCAAACATTAGATTTTTTTGAGCAACTAAGCAGGAATCATACCATGGTTTTGATTCCTCATTATTATTTGTAGATACATGTAATATTTCAAAGTTCACATGTTTTGCTAATGATTTCATACCATCTTCATAGAACCTATAACAATCATTATTTCCACTACCATGACTTGGACCACTACTTGGTGCAATAATACAACAATATCCTCCATATTTTAGAACTCTTTCAATTTCTTCCATTGTAATCCAAAAAAATTTTAAATGTTCAAAAAGTTGACCACTTATTATAACATCATATGATTGATCTTTAATTTTTTCCCAATTATAAATATCATCAACTAAAATATCAACATTATTTCCATCTTCATAATCTAATCCATTATAATTCCATTTGGGATTACTGAATAAAGATTTGTAATTAAAATTATCATTTGTGCTGTTTAGTGATCCTATATCTAGAATTTCTAATTCTTTAGTATGATCAATGAAATTATCTCTAAACCATTTCATTTTATTATAAGAGCTATTATGCATCTGTTCACCTTGTTATTATTTTTATTTTCCTCATGTTATTTTTTAGCTATTAAAACACTATCATACCACGGATTTGATTCTTTATTATTATTTGTATAATAATCCAATATATCCAAATTAGCATATTCCCCTATTGCTTTCATACCATTTGCAGTGAATCTAAAACAATCTACAGGATTTCCATGTACTGGGCCTTTACTTGGTGCTATAATACAGCAATATCCGCCTGGTTTTAATATTCTTTCAATTTCTAAAATAGCTTTCCAAAAAAATTCCATATGTTCAAATGCTTGACCAGAGATTACTACATCAAATGATTCATCTTCAATTTCTTTCCAGTCATAAATATCTGAAACTACTATTTCAACATTAGGTCCTTTTCGGATATCCATACCTCTATATTTCCATTTTTCTTCATTGAAAATTAATGAATAATTAAATGGGTCGGGACTAGCATCAAAAGAACCAATGTCTAATATAGTTAATTTATCTTTTTTATCAAGATATTTCATTTTAAACTTTTCCATAGCTAAATATGAACTAGTATGCATTGTCAATCTCCTTTTTTAAATAAATTCATTTTTATCAATATTTTGTTTATATAATACATTTTTATTCTTTATATTAACTAACTAATATTTAAAAACCCATTCATAAACTCTTTTACAATTATTTCTATCTTTAAATTTAAAAAACTTTTCTACTCTTTTACAATATTTTTCTTCCATTTTACAATCATTATTTAAATAGCTATTGATTATTTTTAATAACTCGTCTTTATTTTTTATTACTTCTCCAAAACCCATTTTTTCATAGTCAAAATAACTTTTATCCAGATTAAAATTGTATTCTTTGTTAAATTGATAGTATATAATAGGTTTATTAAGATATGCAAAATCAAAAGCAACTGATGAAAAATCTGTTATTAATAATGAAGATTCAGCAAAAAGCTCTTGATATGTTTTATCATAACTTATTATTATATTTTCATCAATATTAAATAAATCAATGAATTTATATAAATTAGGATGAGGTTTAAATATTATTTTATATCCAGATTTTTTCATTGAGTTTATTAAATTTTCATCATTGAGAAATTCATTAATTTTTAAAAAATATTCTGAATTAATAAAGATATTTTTATTTTTTTGAAGCTTTTCTCTCCATGATGGCATGAATAAAATTTGTTTTTTATTATTTTCATTTTTTAAATTATCGAATCTAGGAAAACCTAAAGTTTGAATTATATCTGCATCATAGTTATAATCATCATCTAAAAATGATTCACGTTCTAAATCTGAAACTGTTAATATTAAAGATAAGTTTTTATCATATTTTCTAACCCATAATGAGATATTATCTTTTGTAACTCCATGTTGTAGGAAATATTTTTTAGAGGTTATAAGTCCACTATAAATATTTAAATTTTTATGATAGAAAGGGTTTATAATATTCTCATCAGGATGGGATGATATTATTTTTTCTGAAAAAAGATATAGTAATTTGTGTCTTATAGAATCATAAGGTATGACATTTTTACTACTTTTTAATCTGTTATAATCATTGCTATCTTTAGAAACAATAAAATATTTTTTAATATTATCTTTTATATTATTAGAATATTTAAAAAGGTGTTCAGCATTATCATCTGCATAATTTTTTCTATCCATAAATAACCAGATCTTTTTATGTCTGATAAAAGGATATAAAATAAGGAATATTACTCTGAAAAATAATGCACTAGTATAATAAGATTCTTTATTTCTAAATATCTTTTTAAGACAACTATACTCATATTTAATCATTTTAGAATAAGAATACTTCATAGTATGAAATTTATTATCTTTGAATAAAACTATTTGAGAATCATTAATAAAATAATTACTTGAATCAGAGAGTCCTGCATATTTTTCAAATCCAATAGGTAGTTCTAAGGTTGTTTTCTCATCATCATTTTTTTCATAAACCACTTTTATAGAAATCTCATTTTTTTCATCTTTATTTATAGGAATTTTTAAATCAAAGTCATTTGGATATGCCCAATTTTCTGATAAGAATTTTAATGGTCTTCTAGATGGATAATTAAATTTCTTGGATTTAATAATTTCCTCTTTACCATTTTTAAATTTTTTAACAGCTAATATTTTGATGTTTTTACTATTAAAGTTACTCATTAAAAGACCAGATATATTTAAAAATCCTTTATTTATTTCAATTATATATAACCATATTTTATGAATACCTAGAGTATCAATAGTTTTATTATCTAAACTTAATATAACCTCGTTTTTACTTACTTTTGCTTGTTTATCATTATTTTTTTTATATAACAAATAATTTTTTGTATTATTATCAATTGATTTGTGTGTTCTAATAACATCATCATCAATATTATTTAAAATTTCATTAAAATATAACCAAAATTCATTAATTTCGTTTTCATTAAGAATTTTATCAATTTCAGGTACTTTTACCATCCATTGAAGGTCGTAAGCTAATGTATATTGTATAAATTTAGGGACATATCCTTTTTTATCAATAGAATAGTCAATTAATTCTTTAAAGAAGTATTTTAGTCTATATATGAAAAATTCTTTTTTATTTCTAGAATTATCAATTGTTGAGCTTTGACTTAGTCTTTTTCTATAAAAATAGGTACTGTCGTTAAGGACTCCATATTTATTTTTATCAACTAATATCTTGTTAATTAGTAATGCATCTTCAGAATTAACTAATTTTGTATTGAATTCATGCCCATCAAAAGATTTTTTTAATATAAATGCTGCTGAAACAGATAATTGGGGATTGTCTGGATTTTTATATAAATTTATAACTTTTTTTTCTTTATATTTGTAATTTAAAGGATGATCACCCTTATTATTATCAAAAAAGACCAATGGAAAAGTCACGATATCTATATTGGGGTGTTCATTTAAAAAATTATATGTGGATTCTAAAGTATTAAGTGATAATTTATCATCACTATCTAAAAAATTTATGTATCTTCCTGTTACATATTTTAAACCTAAATTACGAGCACTTGCTTGGCCACCATTTTTTTTAGATAAAACTATTATGTTTTCAGGATATTCTTCTTCATATTTTAGTGCAATTTCCTTAGAACTATCTAAACTACCATCATCAACTAAAATAAGTTGTACATTATGGATGAATCCAAAATTTTGATTAATTACAGAGTCAATAGCTTCTTTTAAATACTCTTCAGAATTGTAAATTGCCATGACAATGGAAAATTCTTTTTCTGAGTCTAATTTTTTAAAATCTTCATAACTATCTGATTTCAATATTTTTATTGCTCTTTGTCTGACTCTTATTTCTAAATCATTAATATTTAAAATATTTTCCTCATCTTTATTAAAGGATAAAATCGAAGTAAATGTTTTTTTCATTTTTTTCCAGAATTTTTCTTTATACTTATCTGATGTTTGTGAATATCGCCATAATGATAAGTGAATAAATCGATTATAAACATTTTTTTTATAAGTTTCAATTGACTTTGTTTCAATTAATTTAGCAATAATTAAATTAAAAATTTCAACAACATCACTGAAATCTTTTTCACTACTACTAACAACTGTAGAACCTTGTCTGTTAATTCTATAGTAATATAAATGGTCATCTAGTAATGAAATTTTTTTAGCTTTTAAGTAAGCTTCATAAAAAAATACTTCATCTTCAAATATTAATTTTGGTGGAAATTCTATGTTATTTTTCAAAATATAGTTTCTTTTATATATTTTATTGTAAGGAGGCACTGAAATATGATGTGTAAATTCTTTTGTATCATTATGATCAAAAATATCTTTTTTAAAACCATTAAAACATTTTAGTGAATGATACCAATTGTCATCATCTATTTCTTTTGTTTTTTCATCATATGTTGAAGTTTTACATATAAGTAAATCTAAATCATTTTTGTATGCTTTATTGTAAAGTTTTTCAAACATGTCTTTTTTAATAAAATCATCAGCATCAACAAATCCAATATATTCTCCTTTTGATAATTTTATTCCAAGTGTTCTTGCAACTCCTTGACCTTCATTTTTTTTAGTGAAAATTTTAACTCTTTCATCTTTTTCACTATATTCTTCAAGAATCTTAAGGGAGCTATCAGTTGAACCATCATTAATACATAAAATTTCTATATTTTCTAAAGTTTGATTTAGAACACTATCTAAACATTCTTTAAGATATTTTTCAACATTGTAAACAGGAATAATAACAGACACTTTATATTCATTTTTTATTTGTGAAATTTTTAGTTCTTTATTATTAAATATAAAATGATATTCATTAAATTTATCAATATCAAAACAATTAATTGGATATAAACAAGTAGTTTCATTATTAAACGAAGTATTAAACTCAATTGAAGTTTTTTCATCTTCAATATCTAATTTAAATTCATAATAATTCTTGTAAATTAAAGTTTTCTCTAAATATTTCTCTTTGGAATGTTTTGAATAAATAAAATTAGTATCTATATTTTTTTTATTATTAAGCACAACATTTATAATATCTGGAGAAGAAGATAATGATTTATTAAAAAATCTTATTTTCATTGAATTTTTATTAATTATTATATTATCTATAAATATTTTATTAAAATCATCATTTAATTCATATAAAATCTTTTTATTTTTTGAATATAAATTAAAAAACCCATTATATGGTTTAATTTTTAAATTAGGATATTTTATTTTTAAAATAGCTAATATATATTCTGATTTTAAAATATTTTCATCTAAAATTAAATTATCATCTATATAAGATAAAACATCTGTAATTTTTTTATTAAGTTTATTAATTTCTTCTGGATTTAAAATATTATTAATATTCTTTTGTTCCAGTGTGTTTTCTATTATTTTTAATATAGTAATTTTTGAAAATTCACTAATAGAACTTCTATTACTTATATTTATTTTTATAAGATTTTCTATAAAAGCAATTAAATTAGAATAATATTCCTTTTTTTTATAGATATTTTCAGATAATAATATATCATCATCTCTTATTCTACATTCATAACTTGTTTCAAGGATTCCATAATTAGGATTGTTTAATAGAACTTGGTTTATAAATAATACATCGTCTAAACAAGAAAGTTCTTCATTAAATTTAATATCATTAATTTTAGACCTTTCAATAAATAATGAGGATATAGAAAATTGTAAATTTTTAGGTTCTTCATCTATATTAATTATTTGATCTTCGTTGAATCTATTTTTTAATTTATTGTTTTTATTTTTTTTATTAAAATATGAAATAGGTATTGATACAAAGATTATATTATTTTTATTTTCATTTAAAAAATCATGTATCTTTCCTAAACAATCAAGTTTAAGTTTGTCATCACTATTTAAGAAATTTATATATTTTCCATTAGCATTTTTTAAACCTAAATTACGAGCTTTACTTTGTCTGCTATGTTTTTGAAACAAATATTTAATATTTTCTGGATATTGTTTTCTATATTTTAAACAAATTTCTTTAGAATTATCATTACTACCATTATCAACTAAAATAAGCTCTATATTATTTTCAAATCCAAAATTTTGTTTTATGATAGAATTAATAGATTCTTCAAGATATTTTTCTGTATTATATATTGGCATTATAATACTAAATTCTTTATTTTTGTTTAATTCTTGAAATTCTGAGTAGTTTTTTGAATTTAAAATTTTTCTAAATCTATCTTGTAAATTTTCATCAATTAAATCAGTATTTATTTTATTAAACTCATCTAAATTAAAATAATTTTTTATTCGGTTATAAAAGTGTTTTTTATTTTTATAAGGTTCAAAAGAAAATTTTTGAAGTATTAAATGTATTAAACGATTATAAATTAACATATCATAAAAAGTTAAATTATCTGTTTTTCTAAAAATTTCTAATATTAATTGAGAAATCTCAATAATGTCCTCATTTTTAAAATTATCATGAATTTTCGTTTTGTCATAGTAATATAAATTTTCTTTAATTAAAGAAATTTTCTTTGCATTTAAATAAGTATTATAAAAAAATACTTCATTAGAGAAGTCTAAATTTTCAGGAAAATAAATATTATTTCTTAATAAAAATTGTTTTTTATATATTTTATTAAATGGTGTTGTAGCTATTTTACATGTGAAATCTTTTGTATCTTTATGATTAAAAATTAATTTATGGAAATCATCAAAATATCGTAAAGCATAATACAATGAATTAGTTTCATTATTATTATTTTCATCAAATAAGGTAGTTTTACACATTACAATATCTAAATCATTTTGTTTTGCTATGTAGTAAAATTTTTCCAATGCATCTTTACTAATCCAGTCTCCACCTTCTATAAATGAAATATATTCTCCTTTTGCTATTTTAATTGCATTATTATAAGAAGCATTTTTTCCAAGATATTTTTTATTATTAATTAATTTAATATTATTATACTCTGATGCATATTCTTTTAAAATAGCTATAGAATCATCATTAGAGTTATCATTTATACATATTACCTCTATTTGCTGCAACTTTTGTTTTAAAATACTGTTTAAAGTTCTTTGTATGTTTTTTTCATTGTTGTGAGTATATACGATTGTTGAAATATAATTATCACTCATTTTAACACTTTTATTTATTTATTTTTTTTTAATGTATTCTAGATTATCTGCAGTCTTTATTAATGATAAATTTCTTATTAAAGTTATATAAAAATTTAATAATCTTAAATATTTATTTCTATTTTTAAAATTCTTAGTTTATTATCTATAAAAATCATCATAATCAACTAAATCTTTAATAAAATAGTATACATAAGACTTTTAAGAACAACGTAAATATATATTTATTCTATTTTATATATGTTTATATGATTAAATGATATATAGATATAGTGGGTTTTATAATGTTGGAAATATTTAAAAAAGGTACTAGTGAAAATTTTCTTTTAAAACAATTAATAAAAAAAAACTTTATTTCAAAATATAAAGATTCTATCATTGGGATATTTTGGAGTTTTCTTAATCCATTATTGACAATGATTCTTTTAACAGCTATTTTTTCCACAATATTTTCAGGAAATATTAATAACTATCCTGTTTATTTTTTAACAGGACGTTGTATATTTGATTTTTTTAATTTTGGAACTAAAAGCGCTATGGATTCTTTAAAAACTAATAAAAATATTTTAAACAAAGTTTTTGTTAATAGATATATATTCCCTATTAGTAGTGTTTCTTCAGAGTTTCTTAATTTTTTAATTTCATTAATAATATTGGTATTAGTAATGTTTTTTACGAATTCACATTTTTATTTTAGTTCTATTTTTGTAGTTATACCTATTTTATCTTTAGTTTTATTAATTACTGGTGTAGGTTTAATACTAAGTATTATTCGCAGCTATTTTACAGATATTAAATATTTGTATAATGTTTTCACGATGTTATTAATGTATGCTTCTGCTTTGTTCTATCCTATTGAGATTATTCCTGTACCAATTAGACAGTATATTGAGTTAAACCCTATATATTTAATAATAGATCAATTTAGAGATTTTTTAATGTATGGTAATATGGTTGGTATTACAGATATTATAAATATATTTTTATTTTCTTTGATTGTTTTAATTATTGGAATAGCTGTATTTAAAAAATATCAAAAAAAGATAACATTGGAGTTATAAAAGGGGATAAAAATGAGTAAAAAAGATAAAGATATTAAATTTAAAAAGTCTTTAAAATTTGAATATAAAAAAGAAGAAAAAAATTTATCTGATTATAATTTTGATAATAATGATTTTTTAAATTCAAAAAATGAAGTTCATGAAAATAATAATGTTAATCAGTCTCAAAAAATTTCAAACCAAAATATTAAAAAATCTAAAGATATTGATGAACTCGTATCTTTTTTTGTACCTGATTATGAGGATAATATTGCAATTGACTTAAAAAATGTTAATTTAACATTTACTGTTACTAACGATAAAATTGATAATTTAAAAGAATATTTTATTAGAACTATTAAAAGAACCAAAGAAAATAAAAAACAAATAAAAGCATTAAATAATGTTTCATTCAAGATATATAAAGGTGAAAAAGTTGGAATAATTGGTTTTAATGGTGCAGGTAAAAGTACATTGCTTAAAGTTATATCTGGAGTATATGATTGTGATGAAGGAGAAGTTTTTACTAAAGGAAATATAATTCCTTTATTATCATTAGGTGCAGGATTTGATTATAATTTTTCAGGAAGAGAAAATATATTTTTAAATGGTGCAGTCTTAGGATATACTGAAGAATTTTTAAAAGAAAAGTATGATGAAATATTAGAATTTTCTGAGCTTCAAGAATTCATTGATATTCCAGTTAAGAATTACTCTTCAGGAATGTTAGCAAAACTTGGTTTTTCAATTGCTACTGTAGTAAATCCAGATATTTTGATTATAGATGAAATTCTTTCTGTAGGAGATATAAATTTCAGAAAAAAAAGTACAGATAAAATTAAATCTTTAATGGGATTAGATACTACTGTTTTACTTGTATCTCACAATATAAATCAAATTAAAGAAGTTTGTAATAAAGCTATTTGGGTGGAAAAAGGTAAAATAGTTGATTTTGGAGAAGTCAATAAAGTTTGTGATGCATATATTAAATATTCTGAAAAACTTAGAAAACAAGGGCATAATTAATTTGTAAAAAATTATATTTTAATATTATTCAATATCCATCTCTTTTATAGCATTAAATACTCTTTCACAATTTTTTTTATCTTTAAATACAAAATAATCATCTACTCTGTTTTGGAAAACCTTTTTCATTTTACAACTATTATTAATATAGCTATTAATTAAATTTAATAGCTCGGTTTGATTATATGCTATTTCACCAAAACCCATTGATTCATATTTAAAATAGCTTTCATTTAAATCAAAATGATAATCATCTGAATAATGGAAATAGATAACTGGTTTTTTTAGATATGCAAAATCAAAAGCTATCGATGAGTAATCAGTAATAATTAATGAAGAATGATTGAAAATATCATTATATTTTCGCTTTGAATCAATTTCAATATAATCATTAGATTCAAATAGATCAATAAACCTGTTTACATTGGGGTGTGGCTTAAAAATTAATTTATATCCTGATTTTTTACAAAGATCCATTAATCTTTTATCATTAATAAGTTTATTATATGCATTAAAATATTCTGATTTTAAAATTTCTTCTTTTGTTTTATAATGGAGTTTTTTTCTCCAAGAAGGCATTATAACAATTTCTTTCTTGTCATTTTCTTTTTTCAAATAATCATAACGAGGAAAACCTAATAATTTAACAGCATCTTTATCATAATTGTAAGGAAATTTGAAAAATGAATCATATTCTTCATTAGAAGCAGTTACAAGTAAATCAACATTTTTATCATATCTTTTAAGCCAAGCAGACACATTATCTTTTGTTATCCCATGTTGTAAAAAAATTGTTTTTGATTTTAATAAACCAGCTAAATGAGGATAATTTCCCCAAAAAGGATAAATTAAAGAATTGTCTGGATGTGATGATATGATCTTTTCAGCAAATAAAGTAATCATTCTATGTCTTATAGAGCCATAAGGAACTACTTTACCTATCTTATTCACTTCTTTATAAGCAAAATTATCTTTGTTTAGAACGAAAACTTTTTCGATGTTGTCATCTTGTTTTACAGCATATTTAAATAATTGAATTCCATTATCATCAGCTAAATAGGGTAAATCCATAAAAATCCAAATTCTTTTAGAATACATTAAAGGGTATAATAAGAAATATAAAAATCTAAAAATAATACCTGTACGCCAACCTTGTTTTCTCTCACTTATCATAGAAAAAATTGTTTTAGATTCTGTTTTAAGCAATCTTATAGGGTTATTCTTTTTAACAATAATTGTATTGTTTTTAATTTTACAAATAAAATTTTTAGATTTTATATATCTGGAAATTTTAGATAGTCGACAGGGTCTGTTAAATTCCAATGAGATATTTTTTAAATATTCAATATCAGTTTTAAATGAAATAATCATATTGGGTTTAATAGGAATATCTAACTCAAAATTATGATTAAATCCATATAGACAATTTAAAGAATAATTATCTCTTTGTGGATAAAATAAACTCTTTGTTTTAATGGTTTTTCCATTTACCTCAACAAAAATATTTACATCTTTGCAGAAAAAACTTGTAAATATTCCTGAAATATAAATTTTATCTTTTTTTATTTCTATAATATCTATGAAAATTTTATTTAAAGATAATGAATATACAATATCTTTTTTTATATTGTTTTCATTTTTGTTAAATTTATTCAAAATATTTTTTTGATGATTTAAAGAAAAAGTTTCTAAATATTTTATAAAAATAATATGTGCTTTTAAATTATTAGAAATATTTTTTTGAAAATATATTACTGAATAATCAATAAATTGTAAAATATACTGTAAATTAGAATATAATGATTTTATTTCTTTACTAGATAAAATAGAATCTACTTTTGTCACTTTAAATAACCATTGCAAATCATACATCAACACATGTTGTATAAATCTAGGAACTTTTTCATAAATTTTTAAAGAGATATTTATTAATTGAATGTGGAATTTTTTTATTCTAATTGTAAAATAATCTTTTTTCGTTATTGACATGTCTAATAAAGAAGTAGTTGGTTCTTTCTTTCTATAAAAATAAGTACTTTCAATTACTACTCCCAATTTTTGTTTTTTTAAAAGAGTTTGATTTACAAAAACTGCATCTTCTGAAGAGTATAAAGTCTCATCAAATTGAATATCGTTTATTGCAGTAAATTTAAAAAATGCAGAAGGAGCAGATAGTTGGATAAAACTAGGTTCTTTTACTAAATCTATGACTTTTGTTTTTTTAAACTTATAATTTAAAAAATGACTACCTTTTTTTTTATCAAAAAAATGTATTGGGATAGATACTACATCAACTTCGTCATAATGTTGTTCAAAAAATTTAAAAATATTTAAAAGAGTATTAGAGGATATATAATCATCACTGTCTAAAAAATTTATATATTTGCCATTAGCTTCTTTTAATCCTTGATTTCTAGAGTAAGAGGGTCCATAATTATGTTCATTGTTTATATATTTGATATTCTGAGGATATTTAACTTTATATTCTCTACAAATATTTTCTGATTCATCAATGCTCCCATCATTAATTAAAATTAACTGAACATTATCTTTGAAGCCTATAGTCTGATTAATAATTGAATCAATAGCTTTTTTCAAATAAAAATCTGAATTAAAAATAGGTATTATAATTGAAAATTTAAATTTTTTCAAGTAAAAGCTCCTCTAATATATTTATAAAGTAAAAGTCCATATATTAATATATAAATCAATATATTAAATATATTATATAATTGTATATGTTATTTATCTTAGACTCGAAAGAATACTATGATTGAATCTTAATGAAATGTTTCAGTCATAGATGAATTTCAGTATCATGGTTTGAATCAAAAGTTTTAAATAGTTTAAAATAAATATAAGTACCTAGGGGGTCATGACTTAGATAAGAATCAACATTCAGTATATAAGTTGACATATCATCATGATGCTTGTAAATTAAATACAGAAGACATAAGTAATAACTTCTGAAATATTCAATAGACTCATTGATAATATTTTTTTTGAATCAGACTACATACGATTTGTTATTTAAAACTATACTCTCAAATACAACTATTAAAATTCATAGATGCTTACAAATCAGCTCGTAACTGCTTAATAAAAAAAAGTAATATCCTGAGATTAGGAAGAAACTTTGGAAAGAATCCTTTTTGGAAAATTGGATATTTCATATCTTACTACTGGTGGAG
>JAHKLT010000015.1 GCA_020854915.1 Methanobacteriaceae archaeon
ATATTTGGCTTATACTGTGACTTAATCGTTTGTTTTTTATCATGTTCTGTACTGATAAGTTTTCTAAGCCGATTAAATCAAAATTTTCGATTATTTTTGTGGATAGTTTCTGATATTCATCGTTACGGATATCGATTGATTTTTGGATTATTTAACAACTAAACTAAAAATTAACCGATTATAAGTTAAGTAATTGGTTGAATATGAATCTGTTGTATCCAAAATTCTCGTATAATTTATCTTGCAAGGATTTATTTGGATATATCCTAATTTTATAGGATTTCACTACTGTTTTCATAGTCTTTTTTGTTTTTGTATGTATTTTGTCACAGTTTCTAAGTTTGCTCCATCAGTTGTAGATATGAAGTATCCTATTTTCCAAAAGGATTCTTTCCAAAGTTTTTTCCTAATCTCAGGATATTCTTTTTTTATTAAACGGCTACTAGCTGATTTGTAAGCATTTATGAATTTTAATAGTTGTGTTTGAGGTTTAGTTTTAAATAACAAATGTATGTGGTCTAATTCAAAATTAGATTCTTCTAAAACTATGTCAAAGTTAGAAGCATTCTTATTAAATATTTCAATGAGTCTATTGAATATTTCAGGAGTTATTACTTGTCTTCTGTATTTAATTACAAGCACCATATGATATGTCAACTTATATACTGAATGTTGATTTTTATCTAAGTCATGACCCATAAGTACTTATGTTTATTTTAAACTATTTAAAACTTTTGATTCAAACCATGATACTGAAATTCATCTATGACTGAAATATTTCATTAAGATTCAGTTATAGTAATTCTTTCGGGTCTAAGATAAAATTTAGAAAAAAATTAATCAAAACGAGGAATTAATTTATATACAAAATCATTTTCACGGACTTTATTGTCCATTGCAATAGCTATATTTAAACCTTTTTTAGCTTTTTTAATTTTTTCACCATTAATTTCCATAGAATTTATAATTTGATTTATAGATCCTGTAGTTTTTCCTTGAATCATAATCTCATCACCTATAGATATATCATCCCAGATTTTTAACTCTGCAACTTTAATTTTAGAAAAATAATTAACAACTTTACCAATATCTTTTTTTATAAATTTAGACTGATTTTCTTCACTTGTTTTATAAGGAATATTAAAATAGAAACCTGTATCAAATCCACGATTAAATACTTTTGATAATTCCTGATTCCACTTTGGATTAAATTTATATTTAATTTTATTTTCTAAATAAGAATCAATAGCTTCTCTATAAACTTTAACTGCTGTAGAGGCATAATCTGGTGAACGCGCTCTTCCTTCAATTTTAAAAGCATCAACACCACTTTCAATAATTTCAGGAATATGTTCTATCATGCTTAAATCTTTTGGAGAGAAAAAATTAGTTCTATATGTATCATCAAAAGATTCAGATATAATGAATTCTTCATTGTCAAGTTTAAAATTATTTTGAACTAAATCATTTTTATCTTCTTTAAAGTTTAAGATCCATTCCTTTCTGCATGGTTGAAGGCAATCACCACAGTTTGCAGATCTATTATATAAACCATAACTTAAAAAACAACGACCAGAAATAGCCATACACATTGCACCATGAATAAAAATCTCTGTTTCAATTGGAGATTTTTTAGCTATCTCTTTAATTTCACTTATATTCAATTCACGAGATAAAATAGCTCTAGATGCACCTAATTTTTTTAATGCTTTTAGAGAATAGCTATTAGAAATATTTTCTTGAACACTAATATGAGCTTCTAAACCATGAGATCTAACTTCTTCGATTAATCCAATATCTGCTAATATAACACCATCAATATTAGATGATGCAATATCTTCCAATTTAGATAAAAATTTATTAATATCTTCTTCTTTTAATAATACATTAGAACATAAATAAACTTTAGAATAATAATCACTAGCTATTTTAGATACTTCTTTTAAATTATTTATTGAAAAATTATTTGCATTAGCTCTCATGTTAAAATCATTTAGACCAATGTATACAGAATCAGCACCACTATCTAAAACAGCTCTAAGAGATATAAATCCTCCTGCAGGAGCAAGTAATTCTACCATAATAAATCATTAAAATTTATAGTATGTTTCAGGGTCTAAATTTTCAGGAATTTCAGTTGGATATTCTTCTGTAATACATCCAAGACATAAATCTTTCTTATCTATACCGATTGATTTAATAAGCTCATCTTGTGGAATGTAGTGAAGAGAATCAACACCTAATTTTTCCTTAATTTCTTCAACATTATAATTTGCAGCTATTAATTCTTTTTTAGATGCCATAGCTACACCATAATAACAGGGTGCAATAACTGGAGGACAAGCAACTAAAAAATGAATTTCTTTAGGATTAGCTTCTTTTACAACCTGAATTAAAGATTCTGAAGTTGTACCTCTTACAATACTGTCATCAACTAAAACAATCCGTTTATTCTTTAATGTTTCTTTCATAGGATTAATTTTAAGTTTTACAGCAATTTCACGTTCTTCTTGAGTAGGCATAATAAAAGTTCTACCAACATACCTATTTTTAATTAATCCCTCACCATAAGGAATATTAGATGCTCTAGAATAACCAATAGCTGCAGGAATAGATGAATCTGGTACTGGAACAACTAAATCTGCATCAATAGGAAATTTTTCATATAATGCTTTTCCCATATTTAATCTAGATTCATAAACATTTTTTCCATCAATGGTACTGTCTGGTCTTGCAAAATAAACATATTCAAACATACAATGAGACTTTTTAGTAGTTTTTGCAGAATCTAAAATATGACTATTGATTTTATTATCTTTAAAGTAAATAATTTCCCCAGGTTCTATATCTCTAATAAATTCTGCATTTATTACATCAAAAGCAACAGTTTCAGATGCAACAATATATTCATCATTTTTTTGAGCAATAGCTAAAGGTTTAATACCTGCAGGATCTCTAATTACAAATAAATCATCATTAATTAAAATTACTAATGAATAAGATCCCATAATAATGTTTGTTATAGATTTTATTGATTTTAAAATATCATGATTTTTATTGAACTCTTTTTTAAGTAATGTACAAATTACTTCTGAATCTGCACCATCTTCTCCTAATTTAAATTCATATCCTTCTTTTATTAACTGTTTTCTTAATAAATGAGAATTTATAATATCTCCATTATGAGCAACAGCTATAAAACCATTATTAAAACTAGTAACAAAAGGCTGAGAATTTTCTAATTTTGATTTTCCAGTAGTAGAATATCTAACATGCCCAATTCCAACGTTACCTTTTAAATTATTTATTTCATAATTTTTAAAAACATCAGTAATTAAACCCATACCACAATAATAATTAATTCCTTTTAATTGATTATGTGTTGCAATTCCTGCTGATTCTTGTCCTCTGTGTTGCAAAGCATACAAACTATAATAAATTTTTGATGAAACATCATCAGAAGGATTTTTTGAATGAATCCCCACAATACCACATTTATCTTTCAAGTTATAATCTCCATTATAAAAATATTTAAAAAGATTTAGTGCTCTTTAAAAATAATATTACTCTTTTAAGAGCATTATATAAATATAAGTATTAAAATTATTATTAAAGTTGCCTATACAATAAAGCACAAAAATATACAATAATACACAAAACAATTAATTATAAAATTAATTTAAATATAAATCAAATGAATATTATAAAATATTAAGTTTAAATATACTTATACAATGAACAATTAAAAAATTGAAGACTAATATAATTGTTAAAAATAAAAATATAACTTTAAAGACATTATTATTTTTATTATAAAATAAGAAAAAATATAATAGATTAAAAAAATTAATGTAATTTCATATACAAACATCATTATTAATTTTTTTATGCCAATTCCAAGCAGACTCAACAATAGTATCTAAATCATATTTAGGATTCCAATTTAGGGAACTCTTAATTTTATTAAAATCAGCTATTAAAATATCAGGATCACCATCTCTTCTTGGAGAGATTTCAACATTAAAATCAATACCAGTTATTTTTTTACAAGTATTAATAACTTCTTTAACAGAAAATCCATTTCCATTTCCAAGATTAAAGATATTTGAACTATTATCATCCTGTAAATATTCATATGCTTTAATATGGGCATCAGCTAAGTCATTAACATGAACATAATCTCTAATACAAGTCCCATCTTGAGTATTATAATCATCACCAAAAATAGAAATACTATCTCTTTTACCAATAGCTGCATCTAAAATTAGTGGAATTAAATGTGTTTCTGGAACATGTGCTTCACCTATTTCTAAATCAAAATCACAACCTGCAGCATTAAAATATCTTAGAGAAACGTAATTTAAATCAGATTTTTCTAATGCTCTTTCAACATTTAATTTAGATTGTCCATAAGGATTAATTGGTTTTAGTGGGTGATTTTCAGGAATAGGAGTAAATTCAGGATTTCCATAAACTGCAGCAGTAGATGAAAAAATAAATTTATTTACTTCAAATTTCTTCATTACTTTTAAAAGATTTAAAGTATTTTTAAAATTATTTTTTAAATACTTTGCAGGTTGTTTTACAGATTCACCAACTGATGAAAAAGCAGCAAAATGAATAACTCCTTCAATGTCATATGAATTGAAAAGGTTTTTTAAATCATCATAGCTACCAAAGTCACAGTTTACAAATTCACCCCATTTAACAAAGTTTTCATACCCTTTAGATAAATTATCTAAAACAAGAGTATCATAACCTGCAGAATGTAAAGCTTTATTAGTATGAGAACCTATATAACCTGCTCCACCAGTAACTAAAATCATAAAAGCACCTTAAATTAATTTTCCAAGTTTAAGTAATGCTTTTGGTGAAACTTTTACTAAATTTTTAACGATTTCAGTTGTAGATATCTTTTCAAAATCCATATCTTGGAAAGCATCTGCAATAGAGTCTAATTCATCATCAGGTAAGGATAATGCATATTCTTTAACTTTAAGATATTTATGCATCTCTTTTCCAAGCTCTTTATCAACTATTTCTTCATATTCTTTTAAGAATTTAGAAGAATAATCTCCTTCTTCAATGGAACGAGCAGCAACTTGACCAGCATACATTCCACCATTCATACCACTAATTATTCCACCACCAGTTAAAGGATTAACCTGACCTGCAGCATCCCCACAAACTAAAATATTATCTCCATAAAGGTCTTTAACAAGCCCCCCAACAGGATCTCCACCAACATTAAGTTCAACAGCTTGAGCATTTTGAGTTGCAGGACAATTAGCTACAAATTCTTTTAGATGTTCATACGCACTTTTATCAGTATCTTCTGCTATTACAGCTAAACCAACATTAGCTATATCATCGTCTTTTGGAAAAATCCAAGCATATCCTCCAGGAGCACATGAACCAAAGTAAAATTCAATAATATTTTCTCTTTCAAATTCTACCCCACACATTTCAAACTGTATGCCGGATTCCATATTTTTTGCTTTAGTTACATTTTTAAGTCCTGCCCAACGAGAAACATGAGATTCTGGCCCATCAGCAGCTATTATAATTTTAGCTTTAATCTCAAATGATTCACCCATATGCTCACAAGTAAGGATTACAGAATCTCCTTCTTTTTTAAGAGACTTAGCTAAAGTTTTAATTTTTATTTCTGCACCTTCACGTGCTGCATCCATTGCCATAAATTTATCAAATACTTTTCTCTCTAAAGTATAACCTGTTTCTGGAAGTTCAATTTCTTCTGTAGTTAACCATACATCAGTTCCACTAGGAGAAACTAATCTACAACCATCAATTTTTTTAGCAATATACTTAGGATTAGGAGTAATACCTAAATTTTCTAATCCATTATTAGAAATTCCTTCAGCACATCTTTTAGGTGAACCAATTTCTGATTTTTTATCTATTAAAATTACTTTAGCTCCACCTTTAGCTGCATGTTTTGCTGCACTTGATCCTGCAGGTCCAGCTCCTATAACTAAAACATCTGTTTCTATCATATTAACAACCTATTCCATTTCTAAAGCATTTAAAGGACATGCTTTTACACAAATTTCACATCTAGAACATTCTTTTTCATCAAAAACTAAAGAATATTCTTTTACTTCAATTATATTTTTTGGGCATATTCCAGCACATTCACCACAATAAGAACACCAATCTTTAACTATCATAATATCTCCAAATAATAAAATAAACAATATATTCATTAAAAAATTTGATTTTATACTATTTAAAAGTATCTAAATTTATAATTATTCTATAATTAAAAACAAATTTTAAAAATATTGTCTATAAACAAAATTTGATTTTATACTATTTAAAAGTATCTAAATTTATAATTATTCTATAATTAAAAACAAATTTTAAAAATATTGTCTATAAACAAAATTAGATTTTAAAATTTTTAAAAAATTATTAAACGGAGAAAAACCTCATAAAGAGGTTTTTAGTATATATAATGAGGAAAAAAATTTGTTTTCTCGATTTATCTTTTTTAAATGAGGTTGTTTGAGATTAAAATGAAGTGTGTGTTTAAATTCTTTCGTGTTTATGGCTTCAAGGGTAAGAATTTTTTTATGCTGAGCATTTTTCTAATCTCAAACAATAGCTATTATAACTTTTTTAATATATAAAGTTTATTAATTTTTTAAAATAAAGTAATACTTATTTATTATAAAATATACTTTTAGTATTACAAAAAATTTAAAACAATTATGGGAAAATATTCTTTTTGAGAAACAGATTTATTTTATAAACAAGAATAGTAAAAATCTAATATAATGATACAATCAAATATATTAATAATCAACTAAAAAAAATAATAAAATTAAGAAGATCCAATAAGAAGAATAGGAATATCAGAATTTTTAATAACCCTACTTGCTACACTTCCAAAATGATTTTCTAGTTCTTTATTTTTAATTTCATCTTTTCCTTTAGAACTTATAATAACTAAATCAGTCCCAGATTTTCTAATAATTGTTTTCATGTCTCTTAAAGGATCACCAGTAATTAAATGTTCAATAACATCAATATTATGAACCTTAGCTTTATTAGTTACATTAGCTAAAATATCATCACCAGAATCCTCATCATCAGTATATGAATTTTTAGAAAATTCTTCTAATACATGTACAGCAATAATCTTAGAATTAAATTTTAAAGCCATTTCAATAGCTATTTCAATAGCTTTATCATTATATTTAGAACCATCAACAGGAACCATAATATTTTCAAACATTATCTAACCCTCAATTAAGTAATCTGCTTTACAAAATTCTATAAACTCTTTAACAATATCATCAGAAGTACCATCTTTTAAAATATGACCATTATCCATAAATATTGATCTATTACTTAATTCTTTTATAAAATCAGTATTATGTGAAACCATAACAGTTGTAATTTTTAAATCAACAGAAGTTTTCTTTAATGAATTGGTTACAGTTCTTAAAGTTATAGGATCTAAATCACCAAATGGTTCATCTAAAAGTAAAATCTTTGGATTTGAAATTAACACTAAAGCAAGCATAACTCTAACTTTTTGACCACCAGATAATTCATAAGATTTTCTAGATAAAATATCTATAGGTAAATCTAATTTTTCAAAAATATCTTTAACTGCTTCCTTAGTAGCTGATTCAGGAAATTTAGGGAATAATTCATCGAGAATATCTGGTATTAAACCAATTTGTTCAAGTCTTGCTCTTGCCTCATTTTCAGGTAAATCAATAAGTAAATATAAAGAATCTAATAATTCATCATTTAAATCTAATTCTTCTGCTCTTTTTCGAGCATTTTTAACAATTTCTTGATTTTTATAACCTAATTTAACAGCTAATTGATCTAAAACAGTCGAATAATGAGATAATGCAAATTCTTGATGCATAAATCCTAATCTTGACCTAATTTTCATCCTATTTAAACCAGGAATAGCTATTCCCACCCATTCATCATTTAATTTATATTCTATTTCTCCATCATCAGGATAATCAAGTCCAGCCATCAGCCTAAGTAAAATAGTTTTTCCTGCACCACTTGGACCTACTAATGATAAAATATTTTCTTTTTGAACTTTAAAATTAATATCTTCAATTTCTAAAACTTCTCCACCAGTAAGTAAGAAAAATCTTTTAAAAATATTCTGAACATTAATAATATCTTTATCTTTTGATATATTTTTAATATCAACTATTGGATCCATTTCAGATAAGAATTCATCTGTAATTTCATTTGCATTTCCTTCTTTTATAATTTTCCCATCGTCCATTAATAATACTCTGTCTGCTAAGTATTTATGAACTTCAGGTAAATGAGATACAATAACAACAGTAATATTCAACTCTTTATTAATCCTTTTAACAGAATCTAAAATTTCTTGCTTGGTTTTTGGGCAAGCCATTGTCGCAGGTTCATCTAACAATAAAACTTTAGGTTTTTTAGCAAGTTGACGTGCCATAATAAGCCTTTGTTTTTCTCCACCACTTAAAACAGGTGCATAATGATCTGATTTATCACTTAAAGAAACATATTCTAAAATTTTATCAGCTTCTTCTCCAAACATACTTTCTGCTTCATCAAAATCCGTTGATGCTTCATCGTTATATAAAACACCATATAATTTTCTTAAGACATTTTGTTTAACAGTTTCAGGCCAAAGACCAAAAGAACGTTGAAGATGAATAGCTGTTTTCTTTTTTAACATATTATAATATAATTGTGTTGAATCCTCTTTAACTGATATATCATCAATAGAAATAGTACCTTCATCTATTTTTTCAACACCTCTTAAAACTCTAAGTAAAGATGATTTACCAGAACCACTTTTTCCAATAATACCAAGTATTTCACCCTCTTTAATATCAAGATTAATATTTTTAAGTGCTTGAATTTTACCGCCATCATCTAATTCATAAGTTTTACTCACATTCTCTAATTTTATCATTAAAAAACCTACCACTTTCCATATTTAAAATTATTTTTAATATCATATTTATGTATTTGCAAGAAATCAATATTTCCAAACCCATTCTTTTGTATCACTACTATAATCAGCACCTATTTCAAAATGATATTTAGCTATTCCTAAATCAATTTTTGTATAAAACCCAAATGAAGTTTCAGCTCTAACAACACCATCACTTAGTAAATTAAATTTAAACCTTTGCTGATTCATAGCTGTTGGAGCAAGTTGTGCAGCTTTCAAGCCTCTTTCAAACCAATCAGGCATTTCACCTTTAAATTTAGCTAATTTATTAATTGTTTTTGATTTATGAGCTTTTCCTTCATTTTCACCATATCCAATAGCTATTACAATAACAAGTTTTTCATCATCATTAATTTCTACATTTACCTTATTTTTATCATAAGTCATAGCTACCCAACATGTATTTAAACCAAGTTGAGTTGCTTTTAAAACTACTTTTTCTCCATAAAAACCTGTATCAGTATCAGTGTATGGACATTTCCTAGCAACAATAGCTATGTAGTTTTTAACGTTTTTAAATATACCAAACTTTGCAAAAATACCACTTTTAAAAGCTTCTTCCTCATTTAAAATAAGCTGCATCTTTAATCCACTTTCTCTATTACACTCTCCAATAAAAGATTTTAATTCTTCTTTTATTTCACCTTCAATTTTTTTATCTGTGTACTCTCTTACTGAATGTCTTTTTTCCATAGCTTCTAATAAATCCATAAAAATCCCATAATGAAGTTTTTAACTTATATTTAATATTTATAATTAATAATGGTTATATTTAATCTTTTATCAAATTTTTAATTTCATTATAAACTGTTAAAATGTCTTTATCTGCATTAATACATTTCCAATTATTAATAACTTTTAAAGATTTATTTCGAGCTTTAATTAAAGATTCTTTATTCTCAAACATTTCTTCTTGCTCATTTCTAGAAGACAACCTTTCAAGAGATATTTCAGGAGAAACATCTAAAAAAAACATATTCTCTGATACAGGCAGTAATATACACACAATTTTATAAATTAAAAGATTAATATAACTAGGTAAATATACAACAGCTATTGTATATCTTGAAAAAATTAAAACATCTACATCTTTTCTTTTAAAATACTTATTTACAGAGGAAATAACATCTATTCCATAAAAAACAGCTGCTTTGAGGTGATTAATTTTTCCTTTTTTAAGTAAAGCTTCTTTAGATTTTAAACCATATTTTGTATCAGTTGATGGATGAGATCTTAATACAACTTCATAACCTTCTTTTTCAAAGGCATTTTTTAAAAGTCTCGCTTGAGTGTCTTTTCCAGCACCATCTAATCCATCAATAACAATGAATTTCATGAAATCCCCATAAAGAAAAAGTAAAGAATAGCTGTTATAGAAGGTACAGTTAAATTATCTAAACCTTTAAAACTAATCGCTTCTGTTATTGTAGCTATTAAACTAATAATAAAAATAACTATCATATTTATATTTCCAATTGGATAATTTAAAAATGAATAATACATCAATATCAAATAACTTAAAATAAATGTTACAATAAACATTGCAAGTGATCCTTCAAGAGATTTTATATCTTTTGTTAGAGAAAATTTATTCTTACCGTATTTTTCACCAATTAATGATGCAAAACCATCTCCATAAACCATTGGAGCCATTGCAAGTCCAACAATCCATAAATTTTCATTAAAAATAAAAATTAGTATTGTCCAAATTCCAGCATAATACACAAGACCTAAATCATGCCCTGAAGAGCTAACAATATTATTAATTTTAAAAGGAGAATATTTAGAAATTAAAAATGCTCCAATTGTAATAGGAATTGTAAGATAATACACCATTACTAATGGATTTGTAAAAAATGGCATAATAAAAATCATATTACCTACCATTATATGTACAAATTTACGTTTTATGAATTCTTTATTATTTATAAATTTTTCAGAAATAATAAAAACTAAAATTACGTAAAGATATACAATTATTAGTAAAATAATATCTATAAATTCCATTATACCAACAAAAATTAATTAATATTATAAAACTCAGTGTATTTAGAATTTCTTTCAATTGGTTTCCTACCTAAATCTTCAACAATATGACATAATTGATCAATAGATGCATTAACACCATCAGGAGCACCAGAAGCAGCAGATAATTCATCATAACCTAAAGTACCACCTAAATCATTTGCTCCTGCAGTTAAAGATATTTGTGCAAATCTAAAACCCATTTTAACCCAAGAAACCTGTATATTAGGAATCAAATCTCTAAACATTAATCTAGCTACAGCATACAATCTTAAATCCTCAGTTCCAGTAGCACCTAAATTTTTATTTGAATTTTTAAAAATTGGTGCATTCTCATACATAAAAGTCATAGGTATAAATTCTGTAAAACCATGAGTTTCTTCTTGAATATTTCTTAAAATATCTAAGTGCTCAACACGTTCATCACTTGTCTCAACATGACCATACATCATTGTTGCAGAACTTGGAATACCATTTTCATGAGAACTTTTAACAATATCAATCCAATCAGCAACGTTTACTTTTGAAGGACAAATAATTTCACGTGACCTATCTGTTAAAATTTCAGCAGCAGTTCCAGGTAATGTATCTAATCCAGCTTTTTTTAAAGTTTTAAATGAATCATCAATGTTCATTTCTGATTTTAAAGATGCATCCCTAATCATCGTTGGTGAAAACCCATGAATTGCAACTTTAGGAAATTCATCCTTTAATAAATTAAGTAAATCTTCATAATATTCAATATCAGCATTAGGTAAAACACCACCCATTAAACAAAATTCACGAGCTCCATTTTCATAAGCTTCTGTTCCTTTTTCTATGATTTCATCATCACTTAAAATATAAGCATCAGGATCATTTAACTTACGAGCAAATGCACAAAAACCACATTGAACAGTACAGACATTTGTAAAATTAATATTACAATTATTAATAAAAGTAACGTCATCCCCAACAATTTCCTCTCTTAAATAGTCAGCTGTTGCAACTAATGCAAATAGATCTCTACCCTTAACATTAATTAAATAATTTGCCTCTTCTTTAGAAATAGCTTCATCAATAGCTTTTTCTAAAATTTTTTGAGTTTTTAATGAAATCTGCAAGTTATCAAACATAAATTATCACTATAATATAAATAATCTAACTTTTTTATTTATTATACTTTAATAGAAAGAATTAGTATTTAAAATTAATTATTATAGTAAAAAGAATTAAAATATTATTATTTTTAAATTAGTTTTGTGGTCTTAATTTTAATATTAATGGTTCGATTTATGATATTTAATTAAATTCATAGAAAATATAATATTAGATTAAATAATATTATACATATGGAAGAATTAAATTTTTTAGAAGAAAATACTTTAAAAAAGAAAGCTATTATATTTTTACATCCTAAAAATTTAGCTAATTGGATTTGGAGCAAACAATTAAATGTATTTAAAAATTATCATACTATTTTTCTAGATTTACCTAATCATGGAAAAAATAAGAATAATTCTAAATTTACAGTTAAAGAAACTGTTGAAACACTTAAAGATTTTATTTTAAACTTAAAAAAAGAAGAAGTGAATTTAGTTGGAATCGGTTTAGGTGGCCAAATAGCTATAAGTTTAATATCTAAATACCCTAATTTAATAAATAAAACAATTATAAGTGGTGTTGATGTAAGTTTAAAAGAAGATAAAACTTCTTATGAAAATTCAATTGTACAAGTTTTAAGTGATACAAAAGAAATTTTAGATAATAAAAAAGAAGGTTTTTTAACATTTGCATACCTTAGGCATTTTGGTATTAAAAAAGATTACTACGATGACCTATTTAATACATTTAAAAATCAAGATTATGAAAATTTAAAAAGAATTAGCTTTGAATCTTTGAATTATTCCCTTGATTTTAATCCTAAAAATAATTCTAAAGAAATTCTTCTCTGTTTTGGTTCTTATGATACTATATGGTGTAAATCTTCAGCACATGATATAAAAAAATTATATCCTAATACTCATATTATGAAAATTGATAATGCAGTGCATCTTTGGAATATAAGAAATTCTAAAAAGTTTAATAATATCATCCTAGATTATTTAAAGTCTCATAATAAATCTTCATTAAAAAACTAGCAAGAGAAACTATATCTTGACGATGATGTTCTATAATTGGTATTACAGGACCAATATTATTTTTATTTAAATATGTTTCATAATAATCTGGTATTTCAGAACCTGGAACATCATTTTCACGTTTCATATTAAAAATTTCTTTTTCTATTGTAGTTAATTTACAATTAGGTAATTTATTTTTCCATAATGATCTTGCAGGATGCACTAAATCAAAATGAGCATGGTTTAAATTACAATCTAAATTATAATAGCTAGCTCTGTTTTTAATAAAAGGAATATCAAAACTTGCACCATTAAAAGTTACATGAATTGAATCTTCATCAATATGTGATAAATAAGAAGATATTACAGATTTTTCCTGACTTTTATCTTCTAGAAAATACTGACTCGTTATTATATTATCTTTTTTAATTTCAGCCACACCAATTAGAATAATTGGACAATTCAATAAACCTAATGTTTCAATATCCATAAATTTAAAGTTTTCAGATTCCACAAGAGATAAAGATTTTATAAGATTGTCTTTACACTCTTTTGAATATTTATTTTCCTTTAATAATTTAAAAATCTCAAAAAAAGAATTATTTTCTATAATATTTAATAATTTCTCAGCAGAATTAGAATAAGTTTTATGAGAAGATAAATCCTTAAGATCATTAAAACCTTTTTCTTTAAGTTTTTCTTCTTTACTTGGACCAACACCTGGAATTAATTTAAGATTTTTAGATAAATTCTCTTTAAAATTACATTCCATAATATGAAAATCGATTTTTTCTGAACTTGTAATTTTTAAATTAAATCCATAATCATTTTCGTTTTTTATTGAACCTTCAATATCATATAATGATTGGTTTTTATGTTTTTCTAATAATTCTTTTTTATAATCTTCAAAATGATTAAAACTAATATCTGAAGAATAATTTTTTGAACCCAATGAATTAGATAAGATTGAATTTAAAAATTCTTTATTTTCATTATTTTTCATTTTAGATCTTCTACTTTTTTATAAACATATATATTTATTAAAATTTAAACTATTTATTATTTCAAAAAATTAATTGTGGTAAAATAATGGATAAAAAACTCAAAAAATTTACAATAGCTAGTTCAATTATAGGGGATATTACAATAATTTTCTGGAAAAAAGAAAATGATATTATAGAAGAAATTATTTTATCTAATGAAACAGAAAATTCAGAAAAAATTGCACTTGAAAAATATGGTGAACTTGAAGAGGGTAAAGTTGAATCTTTTGATAAGTATTTAAATGATTATTTATCTGGTAAAAAAGTTGATTTTTCTCTAGATAATTTAAATTTAGAAAAATGTAGTGATTTTGAAAAATCTGTTTTAATAGCTGAATTTAAAACTGATTATGGTTCTACAAACACTTATAGTGAACTTGCAGAAAAAATTAATAATCCTAAATCTTCAAGAGCTGTTGGAAATGCATTGGCAAAAAATCCATTTCCTGTAGTTATACCATGTCATAGAACTATTAAAAAAGATAAAACAATTGGTAATTATACTGGTGGAGTTAAAACTAAAAAAAAGTTGTTAGAATTAGAAAAAAATAATATTTAGAAAAATTTATATTAATTTAATTAAAAAATTATTAAAAGCTTAGGGATTTTATGAAATTAAAATTAGCAATTATATATGGAATTTTATCATGGCTTTTAATTTATTTAATTTCCCTAAATTTAGAGCCATATTATATTGATAATAATCCTTATATTAATATATTTATTCCAATATCCACAATAATTGTTTCAATTATATTTGGAATATTATATATTCGTGAGTTCAATGAAAATGAAGTTAAAGAAGGTTTTATTTTAGGAATTATTTTTTTTATATGCGATTTATTATTAGATAATATTTATGTTTTAATTGTTGGAGAAACAGGAATTCTAAATAATTATCCATTACATATAATAAGCATGTTACTATTATTTCCTTTAATAACAACATTACTTGGTTACTTAGCTCATATGAAAATAGAATTAAATTAGGTGATAATATGATACCTGAAAATCATCCCCGTTATGAATCATTATTATTAAGAGAAAAAATCAAAAATGCATTTGAAGAAGGTTATTTAGCTGAATCTGGAATGATAGCTCATGGTAGAGGAGAAGCATTTGACTATTTTCTTGGAGAAGAAACAAATTATCCTGCAAAAAGGGCAATGTATGCTAGTGTAGCTCAACTATTACTTGCTAATAATCCAGTAATTTCTGTAAATGGTAATACTGTTGCTTTATCAATTGATGAAATTATTGAACTTGCAAGAACATTAAATGCTGAAATTGAAATAAATTTATTCTATAGAACAAAAGAAAGAGTTGAAAAAATAGTAGAGCTATTTGAATCTAAAGGATGGGAAAATATTTTAGGAGATAATAATGAAAAGCTAAAATATATTAATGACATTACAAGCCCAAGAGCTACTGCGAGTTCAAAAGGAATATATATTTCTGATGCTGTTCTGATACCTTTAGAAGATGGAGATAGAGCAGAAATATTATCTAAAACTAATAAAAAAATCATAACAATTGATTTAAATCCTTTATCTAGAACTTCACAAAAATCAGACATTAGTATAGTTGATAATATCTCAAGAGCTATACCTTTCATGAATAAAATAGCTAGAGACCTAAAAAATCAGCCAAAAGGAGTTTTAGAACAAATAATTGATGATTATTCAAATATTGATAATTTAAAAGAATCTTTAAGCTCATTTAAAATAACTGGGGATATTAAATGAATATTTTAGGTATTTCTGGCTTACCTGGATCTGGCAAAACTCTTGTATCAGAAATAGCTATTGAAAAAGGTGGAAAAATTGTAAGTATGGGAGATATAATAAGAGAAGAAGCTGAAAAAAGAAATGAAGATTCTTCTACAACAGCTATTAAATTAAGAGAAGAATCAGGACAATATATTGTTGCTGAACTTACAATATCTAAAATTAAAAAAATGAAAAATGAAAAATTAATAATAGTTGAAGGAATTAGAAGTCCCTTTGAAGTTAGTTTATTTAAAGAAAGTTTCCCAGATTTTAAATTAATATCTATATTTGCAAATAGAGATATAAGATTTAAAAGAGTTCAAAAAAGAAATAGAGAAGATGATTCAATAGATTATGATGAGTTTTTAAAAAGAGATAAAAGAGAGCTTAATTTTGGAATTGGAAATGTAATAGCTGAATCAGAAAAGCTTTTTATTAATGAAACAGATCTTGAAACATATGAAAATGATATAAATCAATATTTAGATGAACTTATTTCGAAATAAGTTCTGCTTTTTTAACTGTATAAACTCCATTATCAAAATTCCATTTCTTCTCAAAATCTAATATTTTAATTCTTTTTTTAAAAATAGGTCCATCTAAAACAAGTGTTTCTGCTTCTCCCCCTTCAAAAGCAAGATTAATATGGTGTTTTTCATTTATTTTTTTAAGCTCTTCAATAGCTTTTAAATCAATTTTTCGACCTAACCATGATTCATCTAATCCTTCTGCAAAAACACCAGAAATTATGAATTCAAAGCCTTCATTTATAATATATTCCATATACTCTTCTTCATTAACATGCCAAAAAGGAGAGATTATTTTTAAACCTATTTCATCACCTAGTTTTTCTATTCTAGATTTTTGATAAACTGAATATAGTGCTCCAGTATAAATTCCTTCAACACCTAAATTTTTAAGTTTCAAAAAAGCATCTTTTAAATCATCAAGTTCTTTTTCTTTAATCCCTTCTGTTTTAATTGTTAATAAAGGTATTTCAACAGCTTCTGAAATTAAATCTGTAATATTGATATTAGGAACATGAAACATATAAGATTCATCATTAGAAGATTTAACAGATAAAAGATAATTAACATTATCTTTATTTTCAATAGCTTTATATAAAGCCATTGTACTATCTTTTCCTCCAGAAAATAAAATAGCTACATTCATTGTTTATCTCTTATTAATCTTTTCATATACAAATCTTTTTACTTTTCTATAAAAAATAACTACATTATCAAAATATATACCAATAATAACTATTATTATACCAAAGACTCCTGAAAGAATAGTAAATTCTGTAAAATCTAACATATTACTTTGAGTTTTATTTATCGTATCTTCAACAGGACCACTAGTCTCAATTGGAACAATATTATCAGCTAATAAAATATCCTTAACATTTTGAACTTCTGATGATTTTACAACCACTACAATATTTACTTCACCATATGTTATTCCATCACCATAAACATTTTCAAACCAATCAGAAAAAGATTTTAAAGTTTTAAGTGGATCAGATCCATTTTTAATTTTAATATCAACTTTACCATTATTTGAAACATTCCAAGAAGTATAATTTTCATTAACATTTCCTAATCTACTATCAATCGACTCAACCTCTTCATCAGTTAATTTCCATAAATTAAATGTAATACCCGTAACATCAAAAGATTTAACCCCCTCAACATTAGATAGATTATTCTTCAAATTTTGTAATTTAATAGAAGATACTTCCAAATATAACGTTTCTTCATTTTCACTATTAAAACTCTCAAAAGTCCCCATAATTCCAGGCATAGATTCATAAATAGGATGTAAGAAAAACATCCCCCCTAAAGAACCGATAATAAAACTCGAAACAATAACTAAAATTATTTCTTTTTTACCAATTAATTTAGTTAGCATTCCCATTGAAAATACAACCAACATTAAAATAATAAATAAAACTATAAAAAAAATACAACTAAAGATGTCCATTCTATCTCCTAAATCAATTATTTTATTAGTTTTATATTAAAAATTTATCTTATATTAATATTTTTAATTAAGTTTGAAATTATGAAAAAATTAATTAACTTAGTTTTCAAATAGCTATTCCCTAATTAACATAGATTCCGACTGAACTTCCTAAAATAATCAGCTGGAAATTCTTGTTTTCTATAAAAGAAATTAATATAACTCTATAGTTTCAGAATTAACAGGAAAAGACACCGTTATTTTATTTAAACCTTTTTTTAGATACAATGATTCAGAAATATTATTATTTAGTGTAAATTCTTTATTGTTATATTTTAATGTTCCATCTTTAATATCAACAAAAGTATCTTTATTTAAATTTATAAAAATTGTTTTTTTAGAACCTTCTCCTTGATTATAAAGGTTATTAATAGCATCAACTAATTTTAAAATCTCATACTTGGTAGTTATTGCATCTTCTATTTCTATATTATTCTTTATAGATTCTTCTGTTAATGGTAATGTAAAAGTTATTAAAAAAATTAAAAATAATGAAAAAATCAATAAAAACTCAAGTGAAAGCTGTCCTTTCTCGTTTAACATAATATCATATTTGTAATTAATTTTAATGAATTTAATAATATTAAAATCATATCCCCAAAAATAATTGATATGATAAACCCTAAAAGAATTGAAGGAGCAAAAGGAAAAGCTTTTTTAATAGAAAAACTATTATTAATAAGCTTTTGTGAATGTAATATTTTTAAATGAATTAAATCATCTGAACTTATACCAGAAATGCTATCTGATTTAAAATAATAAGAATATTTAGAATCATCATTATTTATATAACAAGATAAATTTCCAAATCTTTCATTAATAGATTCAAAAATTTTAAAATTATTAAAATAATAATTATTTAAAACCATTCCTTCTTTTAAGTTCGATAAATTAGTTTCTTTATTAAAATTTTCTTTAATTAATATTTTTAAAAAATTGATATCTAAAAGAAGAGTTAAGTTATTTAGATTCAAATTAAACATTGAATTGTTTCGAACATTTAAAATTAAATAAAAAACTAAAAATGGAAATGAACATAGGATACTATTAATCATTATAGTTATTATAAATGGATATATAGCTATTTCTGGTAAAAAACCTGTTAAAAAAGATAGATTTACAGGAACTGGTATAGTTGATGCTATTGCAGTAAATAATTTTACATCACCACCACCCCAAATTTTTAATTTCCATGCAAGAAAAGATAATATAAATGTAAAAGTCATTAAAATTAAAGATAGACTTATCAATTTAAAGTCATTTAATATTAATGAAATAACCAAGTTATAAAATAAACCTAAAATTAGAAATGAAAAATTTAATCTATTTGGAATAATACCGTTCATACAATCAGAATAAGCAGCAATAAAAATAAACCCCAATGATATAATTGTTGGAATAATGAAAATACTATTATAATACATAATATATAATTATTAATCCATATATATTAATTAAATAGAAATTTAAAGAGTTTAATTTACTTAAAGATATAAAATTAAAATAAAAAAATAAAATTATTTATTTTTATAAAACTCAAATGCATTCCATAAATAGGAATAAAATTAAAATAAGAAAGTAAAATTATTTATTTTTATAAAACTCAAATGCAGCTTTTAAAAATGAATAGAATAATGGATGTGCCCTATTAGGTCTAGATTTAAATTCTGGATGGAACTGACAACCAACAAACCAAGGATGATTAGGTAACTCAATAATTTCAACTAAAAAATCATCAGGCGATGTACCAGAGACAATTAAACCTTTTTCAACAAGTTGATCCCTATACTCATTATTAAATTCAAATCTATGTCTATGTCTTTCTGAAATGAGTTCATCACCATAAGCTTCAAATGATTTAGTATTTTTCAACAATTTACAATCATAAGAACCTAAACGCATTGTACCACCCATATTATTAATTTTCTTTTGTTCTTCCATTAAATCAATAACTGGATATTTATTGTTTTCATCAAATTCTGAGCTATTAGCTCCAGAAAAACCACTTCGTCTTGCAAATTGTATAACCATAGAATGCATACCCAAACAAATACCAAAAATAGGAACATCATTTTCAATAGCATAATCAACAGCATCTAATTTTCCTTCAACACCTCTTTCACCAAAGCCTCCAGGAATAAGAATGCCATCTAAATCATTTAAAGAATCTAAGTTTAAATTATCTACATCAGAGCTAATAAATTCAACATCAACATTTACTGAAATTGCTGCAGCAGCATGGAGAAGAGATTCTCTAATACTAGTATATGCATCTTCTAATTCAACATATTTACCAATAACACCAATTTTAACAGTAGGATCTTGAATTTTTAAAGATTTTACAATACTTCTCCAAGGATCTAATCTAGAACTATCAGCAGTAATATCTAATTGTAATCTTTTTATGATAAAATTTCCAACATTATTCTCTTCTAAAACTAAAGGAACCTCATAAATTGAACCTGCATCTGGAGTATTAACAACAGCTTCTGAATCTACATCACAAAAATGAGCTATTTTAGATTTTAAATCATTATCAATAGGTTCTTGAGATCTACATACAATAATATCAGGATTTATACCAGTACTTCGAAGTTCTTTTGTAGAATGTTGAGTTGGTTTTGTTTTAAATTCTCCTGCAGCATTCAAATAAGGAATGAAAGTAACATGAGCAAACATAACATTAGAAGAACCTTCTTCATTTCTAAGTTGTCTTAAAGCTTCTAAAAATGGTTGACTTTCTATATCACCAACAGTACCTCCAAGTTCTATTAAAACAATATCAAAATTACCGCTTTCAGAAGTATCCCTAATCATTTGTTTAATTTCATCAGTAATATGAGGAATTACCTGAACACAAGCACCTAAAAATTTACCTTCTCTTTCTTTATTAATAACAGATTCATAAACTTTACCAGTAGTAATATTTGAACTACCTGGAAGTTCAACATCTAAAAATCTTTCATAATGACCTAAATCTAAATCTGTTTCCATTCCATCAAAAGTTACAAAAACTTCACCATGTTGATAAGGATTTAAAGTACCAGAATCCCAATTCAAATAAGGATCAATTTTAATAGCTGCAACTTTTAATCCATAAGAATGTAAAATATTACCCATAGAAGCAGAAGTTATTCCTTTTCCAACAGAACTAACTACACCACCAGTAATTATAATATATTTTGTCAGTTAAATCCCCCTCCTATTTTAAAATAATTATTCATCATTAATTAAAAAATTTATTAAATTATGACCTATCATATGATTTAAAGAACCTTTTTTAACTGATTCTTCATCATATTTATCAACATCATCAATATCATCTTCTAATGATGAATAAATTGTGATAGGTACTTCATCAAGAGTATGTGTTCTTAAATCAATTGGAGTGGGATGATCAGGCAAAATAGCTATTTTATAATCACCAAATTCACCAATTTTTTCAAGAATAGTTCCAAGAACTAATTCATCAATATTTTCAATAGCTTTAATTTTTTCTTCAATATTTCCTTCATGTCCTGCTTCATCAGGAGCTTCTATATGAATAATGATAATATCTAAATCTTTTAAACTTTTTAGTGCATATTCAGCCTTTGCTTTATAATCCGTATCAAAATAAGCTGTTGCACCAGGAACATCAATTACTTTTAAATCAGAATAAATACCAATTCCCTTTAATAAGTCAACACCAGTAATTATTCCTCCTTTTTTAGAATAAATCTTTTCAAAATTATCCATAGAAGGTTTAAGTCCTTGACCCCATAACCAGACCATATTAGCAGGTTTTTTACCTTCTTCAATTCTTTTTTTGTTAATTGGATGATCTTTTAAAACTTTTCTTGATTCTAAAATAATATTCTTAATATCTTTTGATTCATCAAAAGAATCATCCATATAATTTTTAATATCCTCATTAATAATATCATGAGGAGGTATTGTTTTTAAATTAGATAATTTAGAAGAATCTTTAGAATCATAGACAAAAACATGCCTATAACTAATACCAGAATAAAATTTATTCCTATTAAAATGTTTATTTAAATCATTTATTAAAGTTTCAGCTTCATCAGAACTTATATGGTCCGCAGTAAAATCTTCAATTTTACTATTATTTTCATAAACTAAATTACAACGAAAAATAACCTGATCATTAGTGGTTTCAATACCTAAACTTCCAGCTTCAAGTGGAGCTCTGCCAGTATGATATTTTGCAGGATCATAACCAAAAATACTCATATTTGCAACATCAGAACCAGGAGTATATCCCTTAGGAACGTTTTGTATAAAACCTGAGCGGCCTCTCTTTGTTAAATTATCAATATTTGGTTTATTTGAAACTTGTAAAGGAGTTTTATCATCTAATTCTTTTAGTGGCAAATCACTCATACCATCTCCAATAATAATTACATATTTCATTTTACCACTATTTTAATCTAATAATATTTATCAAATCAGTTAAAATTGAAGAAGCAGTTTCAAGAGATCCAGCACCTTTACCAACAACAGTAACATCCCCTGCAAGATCTGTTTTAAGAGTAGCCATATTCAAGGTACCATTTAAATCATAAGCACTACCTTGTTTAACAAGCCGAGGTGAAACTTTTAATGATTTTTTGGAAACTTCACCAATTAACTTAATCAAATAACCATCTTTTTTAGCAAGATCAATAGCTTCAGAAGTAATATCTGAAATACCAGTTACATCAACATCACTGTATGTTGCATCAATATTTAAAATAGAATTTGCTAAAATCACTGTTTTACAAGCAGCATCAATACCTTCAACATCCTGAGTAGGATCTGTTTCAGCTATTCCTAATTCTTGAGATTCATTTAAAGTGTTAATATAAGAAGATCCTTCACTTGTCATCCGTGATAAAATATAATTTGTAGTACCATTTAAAATTCCAATTATCGATTCAATATTACAGCTATTTAATGTTTCTTGTGCAAAATTAATTATAGGCATAGCTCCTGCAACAGTAGCTTCAAATTTAAATTGAACATTATTTTTTTGAGCAGAAACCACTAATTCTTTATAGTTAATAGCTAGATGACCTTTATTAGAAGTAACAACATCTTTTCCATCTTCAAATGCCTTTAATATCAATGATTTTCCAGGTTCTCCTGTTTCTATATTTGTTGGAGTAACTTCTATTAAAATATCATAATCAATTTTATCTAATATATCCTTACCATCTAAATTTCCACCAAATTCTGGATAATCAGATAAATTACCTTTAGTTTCTTTTGTTTCAATAAGTAATCTTTCATCTAATCCATCATCAGAAATGGCAGAAGATGAAGAATCACCAACAGCAACTATTTTTAATTCAGCATCATATTCTTGTTTAATCATTTCTTTTTTTAAAAATATAGATTCAACTACACCTTTACCTACTGCTCCAAAACCAATAATACAGATTTTATAATTTTTCATAAAAATCCCTAAACTTCATTAATCATAAGTAAATCTTTTTGTAAGGCAATTTCTTTTATTCTTTTGAATATTAAGTTTTTTTTACCAAAGTCTGCTTCAATATTAATGAGAGCTGATGATTTATCTTCACCATCTAACTTAATATTAAAACCACTAACATAAGCTCCATCAATTTCATTAATTTTATCCATTGAATCCCTTATATCATTATCAACAATATGTCCAATTAAAATCGTGCTAATTTTTTCTTTTTGAACTTTACCATCAATTTTTAAAATAGAAATATTTAATTCCTTAAATTTTTCAATAACTTTTTTTAAATTTTCCCTTTCACCCTCTAAAGTTAATTGAACAGGAATCAAACCTTTTTGATTTTTTATATCTCTTTGATGTATAATTGTAACTAAATTAGCTCCAAGACCACCTATTGGATCAATAACTGAAACTAATTGACCTGGAACATCCAAAAGTTCTAGAACTAAATCCATTCGCATGATATCCCTCTATTAATTTATCCAATCTGCTTTTTTAACAATGACATTTCCATCTTTGTCTAATTTAGCATTTCTTCTTATTCTTTCTGGATCTTTTTGATGAGCTTCATCTTTACGAGAGAGATTTAAGTTATCTGTGATATACCAAGTTTCTTCTAATTCAGGAACAGATTCTAAAGTTTTAGAAAATCTATCTAGAATTTTTTCAACATTTTTTTCAATTTTCATTACTAAATCTCCTTATTAAAATATTAAGTAATATAAAAAAAGTTTTTTAAAATATTATTACTTATTATTTACTAATAATTTTGTAAAAAAAGTATTTAAAATTAACTATTAAAAAAAAGCTATAAAAATTAACTATAAAAAATAATATAAAAAAGAACTATTTATAAAATCTTTTCATTTATAAATAATTTCTAAATAATGTTTAAAATCAATCCATATCAATCTTAATATTAAGTAAAACAACATCACTTATTTTATCAATTTTATCAAAAGAAACTTTATCAGTATCTCTTGATAAAACACCTTTATCTAATTTAATGAGAATTTCTGTAATTTCACCATCATTTTCATTAAATTCAGCATTATCAATTTTACCAACAGATTGGCCTTCTTTATCTACAACATCTTTTCCTAAAAAATCTTTAATATCCATAAAAACACCATTATAAGTTTTATATATTAATTTTAACATTCAATAAAATAACATCTTTTACATTATCAACTTTATCATAATTAATTTTTTCTTTTGCTCTTGAAAATAATCCTTTATCTAATTTTACAAGTATTCCTAGGATTATTACACTATATAAATTAATTCGATAATATTATTATTTATTTGAATATTTTCTCAAATTTGTCTTTAATTTTAGATGCTTTATCTTTAATACCACCTTTAGATACATCATCTATTTTATCTTTAACATCATCCATTTTCTTTTCAATTTTTCTTTTTAAAATGTAAAATTATCAATGATGATACTAATTTATTTAAATTTTTTTTCAACTTCATCCTTAACTTTAGATGCTTTATCTTTAATATTATCTTTAGATACATCATCTATTTTATTTTTAACCTCATCCTTAACTTTAGATGCTTTATCTTTAATATTATCTTTAGATACATCATCTATTTTATTTTTAACATCACCCATTTTCTTTTCAATTTTTTCTTTACCTTCATTAATCTTTGATTCTTCATTAGCCATTTTCTCACCTAATTAATATTTCCAACTATTTATCTTTAAAAAGATATCACTTTTTATTCCAAAAAGTTCATTATACCATATGCTATTAGGAATAATCCAACTGCATAAGGAAGAATTCCCGGAAATATAATTATTATTATACCTACTATAATAGCTATTACTGAAAAAGTTTTCATTTTTTCCATAAAATCACCTTAAATTTAACTTATATATAATTAAAATATATATTTAATAATATATAAATTTTGCTTTAAAATATTATTACAACAGTTAAAAATAATTTATTTTATTTATACAAAAATATATTAAAATGATTGTTTTTAAACAATAGTCTAATTTTTTTATAAAAAAATTAAAATGTTTAGTAAAATTAATAATTTTCATATATTGAGGGTCGGCCAAAATTCAAAATCATTTTCTTAAAACGATAGATTAATCCTTTGTTTGAGATTTGAATAAACATCTTTCTTGAAAAAGGTATTTTTCTCCGACACTCATATTCTTAAAAAAAAGAGCTTAAATTTAAAATATAAATAAATTAATATCATAAATAAGATTCGATATTAACTTGTTTTAAGACATTCTTTCTTAAAATTTTATCAATTCCTGAGCCATATTGCGCTGCCTTTTTAGGCCTATATGCAAACTCCTTATTCATTCCTAATTTATAAGCTAAATCCCTTAAAACAAGTTTTCTAATTTTATCATCACTAGATTCAATCTTATACTTAATAGGAATATTTAAAGAATATTCAATGAATTTTTTATCTAAATAAGGAAGTCTAAGTTCAACCGAATTCTTCATACTTGCTGTATCATCTCTTTCTAAATTAACATTATACATATTATTAATATCATAACGAAGTTCATCATCTAAAAATTTAAAACCTTTAATATAAGTATTTAAATATCTATTGTATCCTGCAAATAATTCATCAGCTCCTTGACCACTTAATGCAACTTTAATATTATCTTTATGGATCATTTTAGCAGCTAAAAAAATAGTCATCCCTACACCTATTTTCATTAAATTATTTTCACCAATGAATTTAACTACTTCTTCAAGATTTTCTTTAACAATTTCTTCAGTAATATTTTGAATATTAAGTTTCAAACCTAAAAACTCAGCTATTTTTCGAGCATATAATATATCTTTAGAATTTTCATCACCTACAGCATATAAAATAACCTCTAAATCTCTTTCTTTAGAAATCTCTTTAAGAATATATGCAATAATTCCACTATCTACACCACCAGAAAAAATTAAACCTATTCTATCTAAATTTTTAATTCTTTTATAAATAGATTCTTTTAATAACATCTCTAAATTTTTTAAATAATTAGAATCTATATCTATTACATAATTTCCAATATCTTCTTTAAACTTAATTTCTTCCCAATTATATAAAATATTACCTGGTTTTAAGGATTTTATATCTTTGATTTTAAGTTTTTTAATTGATGACCTTTCTGAGGAAAAAATATTAATTTTAGAAGAAGTATGATAAAATAATGGTTTAACCCCAATAATATCACGTGAAATAGCTAAATTTTCACCATCAAAAACTGCAAAAGTAAAATCTCCATCAATTAATTGAAAAGATTTTTTAACTGCATACAATAAATCATTATTCTCTTTATAAAAAAAATAAATTAAATTAATTAAGACATAACTATCAGATGAATTATTTTTTAATTTTAAAAAGCTATTTATATCTTTAATATTATAAATTTCTCCATTAAAAACTAAAATAAGGTTTTTATGAGAAATTGGTTGAAATCCATCTTTTTTTTTAGAATTATAAATAGATAATAAATTATGACCTAAAGCAAAAGAATAATTTTCATCTAAAGCAATTGTATCTAGATTAATATCTGTTTTAAAAATTTTTTCATTATTCTCTAAATAAATACCAGTAGAATCTGGACCTCTATGTTTTAAATCTTTTAAAATAGATATAAAATCATTACCATTAAAAAATCCATCAAATCCAACAATTCCACACATAATATCAATGATTATCTATAAAATCTTTTTGAATTTCAACAACTTCTGCACTGGATTTAGCATTACTATAATCTTCTAAAAGTTCCTCATTTAATTCAATAAATGTATGACCCCATTTAAATCCATCTAATATATTTTTAGCTTCATTTTTAAAATTAGTAATATATAATGTTGCAGCTATTGCTTCAACAGTTGATAAGGTACATGGTTTACCATAATTAACAGGATTTGTAGCTATTAAAAAGGGAAGAGACCTATGGTATTTAGAAAGTGCAAAAAACTTTTCAGATTTAGAAACTTTATTCCAAGAACAATCTAAGCCTACAATTCCATGATGTTTAACTAAATCTTTATCTTCAATAGAAACAGCCTTTTCAGAAAAAGGATTTAAAACAATAGCACCTTTTGGAATCTTATTTAACTTGCGAAAAATATAAGCTTTATTTAGTTTTTCTAATTTAAAAGAAGTGCATTTTTTTTTATCACATTCATTAGCATGAAAAATAGCTATTTTCAAAAAATCACCAAAAAAATAAAAAAAGATTTAATTTGATATTGTATTTCCCTCAGCATCAACTTCTCCAGCTTTATATTTTTCAATAAAATCAGAAAGTTGAGTATATTCTCCTTCAGAAATACCTAATAAATCATAAACTTCAGGAACATTATCATTATGTTTAAATTCTGTATTTTCAAGTAAAGGTTGAATGTAATCTGTAAATAATTCACAGTAAAGTGATCCATCCGATTCTACTGGTGAAACTATACCTTCAGTTTTAGGATTAATAATATAAATAAGATAACTTTGATTATCTTTATTTGCCTCACAAATATAAATATCATAAGTAATATTCTGAGAACTTGCGTTTGAAGCATTATTTGAAGTATTACCATCAGAACCATTTTGAGTTGTTGGAGCACCTTCAGAGTAATAAATATTCCATTCAGTACCACCGTATTCCCTAGTTTCTGGTCCACTAAGACCTTGTAATGATAAATATTCTAATAAAAAGCTTGCATTTTTACAAGTTGACATATTATATTCAATATTATTTTCTTCGTCTTTATAATTAGCTAACCATTGGTCTAAACCTTCATCAGAATTATTTACTTCAGCTTCATTAACAGTTCCCATAAATGTACCAGACATAAATGCGTTATCAAAGCTAGATGTCACTTTTTTATTAATAATACCTAAATCACCAGTAAAATGATCATATGCAAGAATTCCTCCAGCAATAACAATAATAATAACGATTAAAGTAGCTATAATATATTTTATTTTCATTAATTACACCTATAATTTAATACAATTAAAAATATATTTAATAATATTATTAAAAGTTTTTATCTAATTATAATTTCATAAACAATTTTATATAAGAAAAATAACAAATAAATTATATAGGTGATGAGGTTCACCTTATAACCGCCAGTAATACTGGATGATGACCTCTATTAATCAATAGTTTTATTAGGAGCTGATTATAGTGTCATTAGATATATATCCAGTAATTTTAATATTTTTAATTTTATTTTCAAGTTTAATTTCTCTACGTTTAGGAATTTCTGTATCGATAATTGAAATTTTAACAGGGCTTATTTTTGGTAATATAGGTATTTTAAAAACAGAACCTTGGATGATATTAATAGCTAGTTTTGGTGGAATATTATTAACTTTTTTATCTGGAATAGAAATTGATACCCAGATACTAAGAAAAAAATTTAAAGAAACGTTTTTAATAGGTTTTCTTTCATTTTTAACTCCTTTTACAATAATATCATTATTAATGTATTTTATTATTGGATGGGATTTATTACCTTCATTACTTGCAGGAACAGCATTATCTGAAACATCAATAGCTATAGTCTATTCTGCATTAGTTCAACAAAATCTAAATAATATAAATCTTGGTAAAATATTAATAGGAGCTACTTTTATAACAAACTTGTTTACAGCTATTGCATTAAGTATTCTTTTTATTAAGCCAGATTTGAGTACTGTAATATTTTATATTATTTCAATATTCCTACTTTTTATAGCTTATAAATATTCATACATAATATTTAATAGTAAAGCTCTTAAAAATAAAGTAGTTGAAATAGAAATAAAATATATATTCTTATTATTAAGTATTATAATATTTTTTGCAAATTTTGGGAAAGGTCAAGCTATTTTACCTGCATTTCTTTTAGGCTTATTATTATCTGATTATTTTAAAGAAAATGCTACAGCAAGTAAATCAAAAGATCGTATAAAGACTGTTGGATTTGCTATTATCACACCTATATTTTTTATAGTAGGTGGAATGAATGTTTCAATAGAATTAATTATAACTAGTTTAGGTCTTTTTATTTTAATTTTTATTACAAGACAAGCATCGAAATTTTTAGGTGTTTATTTTATAAGTAATAAATATTTTAATAAAAATAAAAAATATATTACAGCTATGATGAGTACAGGATTAACTTTTGGACTCGTAGCTACAGTATTTGGATTAAATAATGGAATTTTAGATGAAATGACTTATTCAATACTAACTGGTGTTTTAGTTTTAAGTGCAGTTTTACCTAGTTTAGCTGCAGAAAAATTTTTCTTTCCACATAATGAAGATTTAAATTAAAAAATAAAAAAGAATATCATTCTTTTTTACCAATAATGACTTCTGTAGATTTTATAATAGCTGTAACATCATCTCCTTTTTTTAAATTCATTTTTTCAGTAGATTCTTTAGTGATTAAAGCAGTTATTAAATTAGGTTCCTCAACTTTAACTTTAATACTAGCCATAACCGCTCCAAGTTCTACATTTTCGATTTTTCCATTTAATTGATTTTTTGCACTAATTTTCATAATAATCATTCCTAGATTAATATATTAATTTTTAAATTAATAAATCTTTCTTTTTTGAATTATAACTCATTACACAACGATTTTAATTTAAAATATCTTTTAAAAAATATTATAAATAATAAAAAACAAAATTTTTTATAATAATAATTTATGGTGTATAAAAATGCCTGAGAAAAACAAGATTGGAAAAAAAATAAAAAATTTAATAGATATACGAGGGATATCAGTTGATGAATTAGCTACAGATAGTGGAGTTAATAAAGAATTAGTCGATAAAATTTTAAATGGTGAAATAATACCCTCTTTAACTCCTTTAACAAAAATAGCTAGAGCCCTTGGAGTTAGAATTGGTACTTTTATTGATGATAATTCTCAAGCTGGTCCTTTAATTGTAAAAAAAGGAAAAAGTGATAAAGTAGTTTATTTTTCTGGTGATGAAAATAAAACAGATGATAGTAATTTAGAATTTTTTTCACTTGCAGCAGGTAAGACTGATAGAAATATGGAACCTTTTATAATTGATATTGAACCAGATAATAAATTAAATCATGAACGCAGCTCACATGAAGGAGAAGAATTTATTTATGTTCTTGAAGGTTCAATTGAGGTTTCATATGGTCAAAAAAAACATGTATTAGAAGTTGGTGATAGTATTTACTATGACTCTATTGTATCTCACCACTTACATGGATATAACAATAAACCTGCAAAAATATTAGCAGTTATTTATACACCTTATTAAATATTGATTGATGATAAAAATGTTTACTATAACTGTTGAACCAAGATTTGGAGAAATCGATGGATTAAAACATGTGAATAATAATGTTATTGGAAATTGGTTTGAACTTGGAAGAAATGATATTTTCAGATATTTTACACCAGATTTAAATTTAGATTATGAAAATTGGAAATTAATCATGGTTCGAACTGAATATGATTTTTTAGGCCAAATATTTTATGGAAAAGAAGTTGAAATAAGAAGTTTCATTACTAAAATAGGCAATTCTTCTTTTACAACTGGTCATGAAGCATGGCAAAATAATGAATTAAAAGCTAAAGGAAAGTCAGTTATTGTTCATTATGATTTTATTGAACAGAACCCTGTTAATATTCCTGATGATATTAGAAAAAATTTAGAACAACATTTAATTTATGAGGATGAAGGTGTTTAAATGTTATTTAGTGAAAAAACATTAGCTGATTTTTTTGAAGATCAAGTAGAGAAATTAAAAGACCATGAATTTTTAATTTATCCAGATAGAAACTTAAGATTTACATATTCTGAATTTAATGAAAGAGCTAATAAATTAGCTAAAGGATTAATAGCTATTGGAATTGAGAAAGGAGATCATGTTGGAATTTGGGCTAAAAATGTTCCTGATTGGTTAACATTCATGTTTGCAACAGCAAAAATAGGTGCAATTCTTGTAACAGTTAACACTGCTTATAAAAGCCATGAACTAGAATATATCTTAGAACAATCAGATATGAAAGCTTTAGCTTTGACTGATAGATTTAAAGATATAAATTATTTAGAAGTAATTTATGATTTAGTTCCAGAACTTAAAACTTGTCAAAGAGGAAAATTAAAGTCTGAAAAATTTCCAAATCTTCAAAATGTAATACATGTTGGTCAAGATAAGCACAGAGGAATGTATAATACAAATGAACTATTATTGCTTGGAGAAAATCAAAATGATGATATTTTAATAGAAGGTAAAAAATTATTTGATAATAATGATGTTATAAATATGCAATATACTAGTGGTACAGAAGGTTTTCCAAAAGGTGTGATGTTAACAAGCCGTAATATTTTAAATGATGGATACTACATTGGCGAAAACATGAATTTTACTGAAGAAGATAAATTATGTATTCCTGTCCCATTATTCCATTGTTTTGGTAGTGTTTTAGGAGTTATGGCTGTTATAACTCATGGATCAACAATTATTATGCTTGAAGAATTTGACCCATTACTTGCATTATCAGCTATACAAAAAGAAAAATGTACAGCTATTCATGGTGTGCCAACTATGTTCATAGCTGAATTAACTCACCCTATGTTTGATATGTTTGATATGTCTACACTTAGAACTGGAATTATGGCAGGTTCTACATGTCCAGTAGAAACAATGAAAGCAGTATTTGAAAAAATGAACATGACAGAAATTACTAGTGTTTATGGACTTACTGAGGCTTCACCAGGAATTACACAAACAAATGCCTCAGATTCCTTTGATAAAAAAGTTAATACAGTAGGTACTCCTTTTCCCAATGTCGAAGTTAAAATAATTGATCCAGATACTGGAAAAATAGTTAAAAATGGTGAAAAAGGAGAAATAATGTGTAGAGGATTTAATATAATGAAAGGTTATTACAAAAATCCTGAAAAAACTAAAGAAGCTATTGAAGAAGACGGGTGGTTACATACAGGAGATTTAGCTACTATTGATGGAGATGGATATTATTCAATAGTTGGACGAATTAAAGACATGATTATACGTGGAGGGGAAAATATATATCCTCGTGAAGTAGAAGAATTTTTATTTACTTTAGATGGTGTTCAAGATGTTCAGGTAGCTGGAATAGCTGATAAAAAATATGGTGAAATTGTTGGAGCTTTCATTATTAAAGAAAAAGGCTCAGATTTAACTGAAGAAGATGTTAGAGATTATGCCATTGAAAGAATAGCTAGATATAAAGTTCCAAAATATGTTTTCTTTGTAGATGAATTCCCACTTACAACAAGTGGAAAAATTCAAAAGTACAAACTTGGAGATATTGGTTTAGAATTACTTAAAAAGAGAAAAAATAATTAAATTAATTTTAATTCATCTTCTACAAATTTTTTATTTTTATTAAAATGACTACACTCTTTAATCTTCAAAGCAGCTGTCATAGCAGCAAATTTTCCAGAACTTTCAATATTTGCTCCTGAAAATCTTTTTATTAAATAAGATGCCATATATGTATCTCCAGCACCTGTTGGATTTTTAATTATTCTTGGTATATATGAAGGAATCCTATAAAATTCATCTTCATATTTAGAATAAATTATTGATCCATTATCACCACAAGTAATAATAACCTCATTTGGACCAAATTTTGAAATCTTTTTCATTATATTCTTACAAGATTTCTCATTTTTAAAAAGCACACATGATTCAATATTATCTAAAAAAACTGTATCAATATTTTCTAAGAGTTCTTCTAAATTCGAGTATGAATCTAAAACAACTTCATTATTTTTATTGTTTCTTAAAAAACCCTGAATAGCTAAAGCTATTGGAATATTAAATGAACTTAAATATTTAATTATATCTAATGGAATATCTGTATTTACTAATGGATTTAACACAATACAATCAAAATCATTTAAATCAATGAAATCTAAATCTTTTTTTAGTAGGGGATTATTTAAAAAATTAGATTCCTGTTTTCTATGATTTAAATTTCCATCATAATAATTATTCTTAAAAAAAAGAGTATCACTATTAAAAACAGCTTTAATTTTAGATTTATCTGGAAACTCATTTAATAAATTTTTATCATCAAATCCTAAATTTGTTAAAATAGTATAATTTTCCTTAAAAGAATTAAAAATAAAAGATTGATAATATACAGCTCCACCAACAGAAAATCTTTCTTGATTATTTTCAATAATTAAATCTTTTGTTAATGGACCTATAATTAAAAATGAGGAAGACATGAAAAATTAAATTCCTCTATCTTGCATTCTATCAGAATCATTAAGAGAAGACATTTCAAGTCCTTTCATAGCTTCCCCTAATCCTTTTGAAACTTCAGCCAATTTTTCTGGTTTATCATAATTAGCTGTAGCTTCAACAATAGCTTCTGCAAAAGATTTAGGATTATTAGATTTAAAAATTCCAGAACCAACAAAAATTCCATCAGAGCCTAATTGCATCATTAAAGAAGCATCAGCAGGAGTAGCTATTCCTCCAGCAGCAAAATTAACAACAGGTAATTTTCCCTCTTCAGCAGTTTTTTTAAGAAGATCTAATGGTGCTTCAATTAATCTTGCATATTTCCATAGCTCTTCTTCTTCTAATTTTTGAATATTACGAATCTCACCCATAACCATTCTCATATGTTTTACTGCTTCAACAATATTTCCTGTTCCAGGTTCACCTTTAGTACGAATCATAGATGCACCTTCATCAATTCTTCTTAAAGCTTCACCTAAATTACGTGCACCACATACAAAAGGTATTGTAAATTCTTTTTTATTAATATGAAATTCATCATCAGCAGGTGTAAGTACTTCACTTTCATCAATCATATCTACACCTAATGTTTCTAAAATTTGTGCCTCAGCAATATGACCAATTCTTGCTTTAGCCATAACAGGAATTGAAACTGCATCAACAACTTCTTCAACAATAGTTGGATCCGCCATACGTGCAACTCCACCACTAACTCTAATATCTGCAGGAACTTTTTCCAAAGCCATAATAGCTACTGCACCAGAATCTTCAGCTATAGCAGCTTGTTCAGCATTAACAACATCCATGATGACTCCACCTTTTGTCATCTTCGCAAATCCTTCTTTTAATACATCAGTACCTTTTTTCATATTATTCTCCATAAAATTTATTATAAAAAGATATTAAGTTAATAGCTTAAATATTTATTTAAGAAAGCTATTATTTTCCAATATTATTAATTAAATAATGTTCTAAATTTTAATTTAAAATAGAACAATTCATATAAATACAAATCAATACCAAATAATAAAATAAAAATAAAATATTATTTTGAATTAAATAATAAGAACAATAAAATAATTATTATGAATTATTTTTTTGTTTTAGATCTGATACCCTGCATAACACTTATTGCTTGTCCACCAAATTTTGTACTGTTAATGATATCTTTAGGTTCACCATTTTTATAAAGTATACATTCATTATCTGAAATATTTTTATTTTCGTTATTAGAACTTGTAATATTAACATCACTCATTTTAACTTCCTCAACAGAATCTGCATCAGACTCCCCAACAGAAGAATCCTCAACAGAATCCTCTTCATCAGAATCTGCATCAGACTCCTCAACAAAATTCTCTTCAACAGAATCTGCATCAGACTCCTCAACAGAAGAATCATCCTCATCAGAATCTTCAGATTTTACATCATCATCGGAACCTTTTATTTTATCTTCTGAATCATCTGTTTCAGAGACAGATTTAGATTTATTTGAATACTCATCTACTTTAATTTTATCTTCTGCTTTTTCATCAAAAGAATCGTCTTTTTTAAATTTTTTAATTCCTTCTGTTTTTGATTCAGTAACAGAGATATTAGTCTTAGTTTCATCAGTAGTATTTGATTTTTTATCTTTATTTTCTTTTTTTTCAGATTCCAATATGTCTTCAACACTTTTTTTAAACTTATCCAGTAATCCCATAATTCCTCAATCCCAAATTTTAATAATTATGTTTATTTTATTTAAAAAATATAAATCTTTTGAATTTTTGAGGTTGTAAAGTTTTGTGGAGTTTTTTGTTAAAGTTGGTTTTTTGTCATTTTAAGTGCTAGGTATTCTAGTAGTCCTTCTGTTGTTTTGTATTTTTTCTTGTTTTGGTGTTTTGTGCTGTTGCTGTACCATTGTTCTGC
>JAHKLT010000037.1 GCA_020854915.1 Methanobacteriaceae archaeon
AATATATAAATCTTTTTATACTATTTTTTCATGGATATAACGAATAAAAAAAGCTTTAAATTTGAAGCGCCCCCTTACGGGGTTTTCAACAAAATAGAAAAATATTTTTTAAAATATCTGACCGATATTTGACATTTTCATTTTTTCTAAAGAATTTTCAACTTGGTTATAAATTTTAAAAATATGCTCTGATTCTTCACCTATATCAGAAGTATCATTTAATAAGATTTCTAATTGCTTTTCAGAATCAGCATGTTCTTTAAGATTTATTCCGCAAATACATTTATTATTATCTAATAAATCTTTTATAAAACTTGGTTGGATATTAGGAGGTAGTAAACCTTTTTCTTTTGTTTCTTCAGTTTTATTTAAAAAATCCATATAATAATTATAAGATAAAATTATAGGATACATTTTTAAAATGGAATCTTTCCTTTTTTTTACACTATTATTCAAACTTCCATTTAAATTATTTATTTTTTCTCTAAGTTCTTTATCTTTTTTTGCTAATTGTTTGACATCTGCAGCATTTTTATTGATCAATTCATCTTCAATTTCTTTAAAATGAGACTTGGCTTCATTAATTATGGATTCAGATTCATTTTTATCTTTTTTTAATTTTTTTTCTTTATTTTCTTTGTCATTTATTTCACTACTAATTTTACCTATTTTAGGGGCAATTTCTGTTAATCTATTATTATATCTGTAGACAGTTTTTTGAAGATGATCATTCATTTCATTAATTAAATTTAATTGTGAAATTTCATAAATAGATTTTTTAATTTTTTCTGATGAAGTTTTTTGAAAATATTTTCCAAGCATTGCACCATCAAAAAAGAAATATTCTTCAATTTCTTTAGGTAGTTTTCTGTCAATAATATAAATATCTTCATTTTTAATTTTAATATCATGATCTTTTTGTGTATAAACTTCTAATTCTGGAGGAGTTAAAATTTCAATTTTATCGTCATGTTTATAAAATTTTTGATACCTTTTAAATGTTAAGATTTTGTTATCATCAATAAATTCAATTTCAACTGAAACCATTATTTCATCTCCTTCATTAGCTAAAAAGGCAGATTTATTATTGCAAACAGTCATCGATGATTTATCTCCATAATCATGTATTTTTTCATTATATAAACACCAGCTAAGTGCATTTAAAAAGTTGTTTTTCCAGTTCCATTATTTCCCTGAATTACTGTGATTTTTGCATGTTTTTCATTTGAAAATTTAATTTCAACATCCCTATATTGTCTAAAATTGATTATTTTTACCTTATTTAGTTCCATTAAAATCACTTAACATACATACTTATTATTTCATCATAATCTTCAAAATATCTAGGATAAGATGTTTTATATCTTTTTTGTTCTAAAATTAAGCAAGAAATTAAAAAATCTCTTAATTCTTTATCAACATCATCATTATTTATATAATTTAATATTTCTGTATTAATTTTCAATGACATTATTTACCTCATAAATATTTTTTTAAAATTTTTTTACATTCTATAGAGTTAATTGCATTAATAGCAAATTCTTCATATCTTTCTGCTTCTTTCTTAATAATTTTTGTATTAAATGTAGTATTATCTTCAGGAAAAACTAAAATATCATATATATTTGCTTGATTTTTTTCAGGGAAATGTCTTAATATTCTACCTCTTCTTTGAACATGCTCTTTTGGATTAGATGTACTTGACATTATAATGGCATTTTTTGCAGAAGGTATATCTACCCCTTCATCTAAACATTTCATAGCAATTAATGCCCTATATTCTTTTGATTCAAATTTTTTAATTAAATACTCTCTTTCTGTTAAGTTACCATATTTTTCTTCCTTTGTAACTTTTTCAACATTAGTGAATTTATGTTGTCTAATACCTTTTTTATTAAAAATCTTTTGGACATTATCAATTTGTTCCGGAGAACAAAAAACAATTAAATATGAAATATCTTTATTATTATCTAAAATTTCTTCAAGTTTTTTATATTTAGCTACAGCATTGTTTAAAATATTAGTTCTTTTAAAACATAATAACTTTAATTTTTTATTTTCACTCTTTTTTTTATTATAATTTAAAATATTTGCAATTTTAATACTTAATGAAACATACTCACCATATTCTTCATCAGTTAAATCAACTAACATCGGATGATAGATATATGGAGTTAAATAATATGTTCCAGTAATTGGATTAATAGTATTTAAAGCATTTGTTAAACTAAATTTAAATACAATTCCACCAAAATATTCCTTAATATTCTCTGTTCCAATTTCATCAAAATATCTTGAAGGAGTAGCACTTAATCCTAATCGGTAATTATATTTATTATCCAATGCTTTATCTTGTTTTGATGAACCAATTCCATGGACTTCATCAATAATTACCATTATGCTACATTTAAACTTATAAATTAAATTTAAAAAATTATCTGACGATGCTGTTTTATGTGTTGTTAAGATAAATGCTTTTTTTTCAATATCTAATACAAAATTATTAATTGTATCTTTTAATTGAGCTTTCCATTTAGTATTTTGACTTGATGCAATAATTATTTTTTCATCAAAAAACTTTTTTATATTATCTTTCCATTGATCAATTAGATGTATTTGGGGGCAAATAATTACAAAAACAAGTTTATTTTCAGCCAAATTTATCTTTTTACAACATCCTAAAGCAGTAATAGTTTTACCAGTACCTGTTGCCATTTCAAAAATGCCTCTTTTGCCATTATTTAACCAATTAGAAATAGCTTCATTTTGATAATCTCTAAAAATTATTTCATTACCATAATTATTTTTTAAATCAGCTGGATTTGAAAGATTATTATCATATTTATTTAAATTTATTTCATCAATATTTTTTGGAGCAATATTAATAATTTTTTTAACTATTGCATCAGGTAATTCAATCACTATTGTTCTTTTAGTTGAATTATTCCAATAATTAAAAAAAGAATCATAATCTTGATTAAAATATTCGTTTTGACCTATTTTCCATTTTTTAAAAACTTTAAAATTTTCAATATTATGGATTAATCCATTAGCTGTCTCATTATTAGAACCACTAAAAGATATGGCCGTCCCATATTCATCTTCTAAAATTCCAATTTTTTGGTGAAATATTCCGCTATCATCTTTTAATATAGCAATTTTTATTTCTAATTTATCATTTGTTAACATCCATCCTAAAGCAGCAACATGATCTTTTGTAAATTCATCATTAATATCATCTAAGGAATTTATTAAGCTTTTTTCAATAATTTTTGTTGGACTTTCAATAGATTCCTTAATTATTTGCATGTCTTTTTCAGAAAGCATAGCACTACAAATTAAGTACATTTTCCCATCATTTTTAATGAAATTCTCTAATCCTCTCGCAACTACTGCTAAAACTGTTGAAGAAAAAAAACCAGATAGCCGATAGTATTTTTTAGAATTAGATAATACAGGATTATAAAAATCAGAAATAATATTATCTTTATCTGAATCATATTTAAATTTAATATTTAAATCTTTTAATCCCACATTTCCCTCTCTTTATTATACTGGTTAAAAATTTTTAATTATAAAACAAATAAAATTGTTTAAAAAAGTATATATATGTCTGTTTTTATATTGTGGTTTGTTTCATATAAATTTTGTGATCATTATAGAAAAGTGTTGTTATTTAGAGGGTTCATGTTCTTGAAATAATTGAGGAGTTTTTTCATCATTGCTGTCAACTTAAGAAAATTTTTATAAATTTTTGTGCATGTTTTTGCCTTGTTTTAGTATTTTAATTAGTTATTTTGTTTTTTTTAGAAACTTCTTCTGTTATTACTTCTATTTTTTGCTGAATACATTTTTTTAGGTGGTCTTTCGTATTTTTGCGTGCTCGTTTGTGTGTATAATTTTGCTGTTTCGTATATTAAATTTTTTAATGTTGTTTTTTGTAATTTTTTGTCTTTTATTATGGCTATTTCAAGTATATCTGATTTTATGATTCCTATTGTTAAGTTTTTATTGATTTTTATCTTTTTTGGATTATTTTTTGGATTTATTTGTTTGTTTTTTTCTAATATTTTTTGTGCAGTGTTTTCTACGTCTGTTGTAATGTTATATGCTAGTATTTGTGAAAAGTAGTCTTGTTTTACTGCAATTTCTGTGTATCCACTTAAATTTTCTATGTACATTAAGTTCTTTAATGTGTCATAAGATGTTTCAATTCCCCATCTTAAAGAATATAATTCTTTTAAATCATTAGCATTAAATTTTTCTGTGTCTAAATTACTAATTAAATGTTCTTCTTCTCCATTTTTTAATATTACTTTTGTTACTCTTAAATAGATTTTATCTCTTTGCAAAAGTTTTTCTTTTAATTGTTTGTCTTTTACAGTGATCATTCTCTGTTTGGTGATATTTATTGCTATAATTTCATCATTACTTGTCATTGTTTCTTTTTCTTTTTTATAAGCGTTCTTTTTTATTCTAAATATGAAATTTTCGTTATTTTCTATCATGTCTGCGAAAAATTTTATTGATGGAAATCCTCTATCAAAAAGAAATATGATGTTTTCATCTTTTAAATATTCTAAATCTCTAAAATTGTCCATATTTATTTCCATTAACTCGCGTTCACTTGTTTTATATTTGTCAAATTCAAAATCTATTGCAAATTTATTCAAACAATCATGGATTGTAGTTAAATTAATTGCAGGAGTCGTAATTTCATGAAATTTATTTTCAATTCCTCCAAAAAATTCTATAAATTCTTTTTTATAAGGTAAATTATGCTTGCTTCCATCACCAGAGAATATAAGATAACTTTTATACCTTTTAACCTCATTCGTACCATAAAATTCAGCTAAATGAATATCTTTTAAAACTTTAAAGATTTCAAGATCTAATTTATTCCTAGATTTAGAAAAAACCTGTTTAGAAACACTTAAACAATTAATTTTTTTAAAATAATTTCTTAGCTCTGAATGCAATGTTAAACCATGCTTATTTAAATGAATCAACAAAGAATTCTCAAAATTCAAAGGAGAATTCCGTGTAAAATCAGATTCATGCATCCTACCAAATTTCACAAGACCTTTATCCTTAATACAATCAAATAAATGAGAAATACGATCAATAACACCCATCATAAAAACACCACTTTTGTATTATTATTAGAGCGTCATCATATATATTTATATCATAAAAAACAAAAATAAAAAATAGATATAATTATGACACCAAAAACCATAGAAAAACAAACAATAAGTGTTCCAGATGAACAATACTTAATAAATCTTTTTAAAAAAATAAGATGGTCTGATGGAATATATTGTACAAAATGCCACTCATTCAACATAGAAAAAAGAGGACCACAAGGAAGAATACATAGATATCATTGTAACGAATGTAACAATTATTTTAATGATTTCACAAATACACCATTCCATAAAAGTCAAATTGAAATGGGAACAATGTTATACATATTATTCAACAGCGAACATAAAAACATAACAACACTATCAAAAGAAACAGGACTAACAAGACAAGCAATATACCGTATAAAACAAAAATTCGAAAAATTATAAAAAAAACACTGATAAACAACATTAAAATACAAAAAAACAACAATCAAATAACACTAAAAAAAAACGAGCTAAAAACCAATCAAAAATGAAATTTCTTAAGTTGACAGCAATGGTTTTTTCATATAAAAATTTTTTGAAAATGTCAAGAAGGATATGTAATTTTTATCTAATTTTTCAGTTGTGTTTCAATGTTGGTTAACTTTTTACATTTTTAGTTGTAAATTATTTTTCTTATATTATAATTTTGGTTTTTATATTTTTTATATTTTGTGTATTTAATTTTTGATTTTTAAATTCATTGTAGTATTTTTTGTTTG
>JAHKLT010000022.1 GCA_020854915.1 Methanobacteriaceae archaeon
GAAAATTATATTGGTAATACAATGCCCAAAGCAGATAAAAATAAATACAAAACAGGAATAGGATTCATGAACCAAATCTACAACCGTTCACAACGCTGGGGAAACTCCATAAAAAACAACTAACAAATTGACACTGACATAATAATAAAGTATTTTAATGCTAAAATACATATTATTTAATAAGGTATTTATTTTATTGCTTAGAGCTTTTATAAAAAATACTAATTTTAATCTATAAATTAGATAGAGGTGATTTAATGTCAGATAATAAAACAGCAATGGTTGGAACTCCTTGTCAAATATTAGCAGCTACTAAAATTAATAAATATGAAAAAGAAACTGGTGGATCATCAGTTTATGTTAAAATAGGCTTATTCTGTATGGAAAACTTTTCCTATTCCTATCTTGAAAGGTTTTTAAAAGAAAAGAATATAGAATTATATGAAGTAAAAGATTTTAGAATTGAAAAAGGTTTCTTCATAGCTAATTTAATTGATGGAAATAATTTTAAAGTTCCTGTTTCTAAAACAGAATCATTTACACGAAAAAATTGTCATGTCTGTACAGATTACACTGCTGATACTGCAGATATTTCTGTTGGATCTGTTGGATCTAATAAAGATTATTCTACTCTTATAATTAGAACAGAAAAAGGTAAAAAAATCATTGATGAATGTGTAAAACAAGGTTATATTGAAACTAAACCTATATCTGAGAAAGGATTAAGATTATTAAAAGCAATAGCTAGTAAAAAAATTACTAAAAACTTAGCTTACATAAACAAAAGAGAAGCTGTTTCAAGACCAGTTTTATCAAAAAGAAGTGTTAATGAAGAAGAATTCATTAGAGAATCTAAAGATTGTCAATTTACTAATTTAGAAGATGATGTTATTAGTGTTGGAGGATGTGTTCTTTGTGGAGCATGTGAATATGTTTGCCCAGAAGATATAATAACTATTGATGATAGAAAACCTTTTAAAACTGGAGTTTGTCCTGAAGATTGTCATGCATGTTACTTTGCATGTCCTAGAACTTTTGTAAGTAATGAAATATATAGTGAAAATATTGATGAGAAACCTTTAGGCGAGTATATTGACATAGTATCTGCAAAATCTGATGCTGTTATAGGTCAAGATGGTGGTGTTGTAAGCTCTATACTTATATATCTACTTGAAAATAATTTTGTTGATGAAGTTTCTATTGTTGGAGTAGATAATAATGCACCATGGAAACCATTTTCTTATTTAACTCCAAATGTAGAAGATGTAGTTGCAGCAGCAGGAACTAAATATAGTACTGTTCCAATAGGTTTTAAAGCTTTAAAAGAAAAAGGTGATTAAATGAAATTAATGAAAGAATTATCATTAGCATCAGGTGTTTCTGGTTTTGAGGAAGACATAGCTACAATTCTTAAAAGAGAATTAAAAAATCATTCTGATGATATTGAAGAAGATAGGATGGGAAATGTAATAGCTACAAAAAAAGGAGAAAAAGGTGCTCCTTGTATTATGCTTGCATCTCACATGGATGAAATCGGATTAATGGTTAGATACATTGATAAAGAAGGTTTTGTAAAATTTTCTACAATTGGTGGAATCAATGATCAAATGCTTATAAATCAAGCTGTTACAATCCATGGTGAAAATGGAAAAGTTAATGGAGTCATAGGATCTAAACCTCCACATATTACAAAAGCATCAGAAAAAGATAAGGTAATAAAAGCAGAAGACATGTTTATAGATATTGGTGCATGTTCTGATGAAGAAGCATGTAAAATGGTATCTATAGGAGATCCAATAACCTTTAAATCATACTTTGAAGAATATTCTAACGATTTAATAATGGGAAAAGCATTAGATAATCGTGTTGGATGCTATGTAATGATGGAAGTTTTAAAAAGAGTAAAAACACGTGCTACAGTTTATGGTGTTGGAACTGTTCAAGAAGAAGTAGGTCTTAAAGGAGCAAGAACATCAGCATACAAATTAAATCCCGATATGGCTATTGCACTAGATGTTACTTTATCAGGAGATCATCCTGGAATAAAACCAGATGAAGTACCTGTTAAAATTGGTAAAGGGCCTGCAATAGTTCTTGTTGATGCAGGTGGTCGTGGAATAATTACTCCTAAATTAATTAGAGATTTCTTAACTGAAGCTGGAGATAAAAAAGAAATCGACTACCAAATAGAAGTAAGTGATGGTGGAACAACTGATGGTACTGCAATACACTTAACAAAAGAAGGAATTCCAACAGGAGTAGTATCTGTTCCAACAAGATATATACATACACCAGTAAGTGTCTGTAGCTTCAAAGATATTGAAACTACAATAAACTTAATTGTAGAAGCAATTAATAGTTTATGAGCTTTTTTACCATAGAAAAAAATAAAAATTCCCTTGTAGTTAAATTTTCTAATAGAGCTAAAGGGATTACTAACTCTTTTTTAAATGGAGGTTTTATGGAAAACCTCCAAGCTATTTTTAATTATACATTATCACAAGATGATTTAGATAATTTAGAAAATAAAGATTTATATCATTTTTTAAAGGAAAAATCTATTGAATTGGGTTTAGATTATCAAAAAACACAAGCTTTAGTTACAAAAGCTAATATGTACAATGCCTCACTATCAGTTAAAACTTATAAAAAAACAAAAGTTGCAACAATTTCAACAGGTGGAGTTAGAGTTAATGCTAGTTGTGCAGGAGATCCAAATAGTTATTTTGAAGAAAATGGTAAATTTAAAGCAGGAACAATTAATTTAATTATATTAATCGATGGTAACTTAAATGAAACAACTCTTTTAGAAGGGATTCTAACAGCTACTGAAGCTAAATCTGCAGTATTTAGTGATCTTTTAATTTCAAGCAATTTTTCAAATAAAATAGCAACAGGAACAGGAACAGATGGAATCTCAATAATATCTAATAGTGAATCTCCTGAAAAATTTACAAATGCTAGTAAACATTCAAAACTTGGAGAATTAATCGGTTTATCTGTTATTGAAGCTATTAAAAAAACATTAAAAAATGAAATGAATTTATCTCCTAAAAGCCAATCAAATGCACTAGTTAGAATTAGTAGAATAGAAAAAGAAAGTAAAAAATTTTATGAATCTACTCGTTATAATAAATTTGAAATAGTGAAATCATTAAAAGAAAACATGTATGATTCTTGTGTAATAGCTATTACATCTCTTGTTATTAATTTAATCGATCAATCTACTGTTGATTTAATTAATAAAGAAATTGCTTATAAAATAGCTATTTTTAATATTAATAATTATTTAAAAGAAGAAAAATATTTTTCTTATAAATTATTACTTAGGTTTATTTGTGAGAAGAATTTAAATCATGTATAATTTTTCGATTTTGTAAAATAATATGGATTTTTTTTTTGTTGCAAAAATTTTTATTATTTTGATGATTTTTTTGGGTTTTTTTATTAAGCCATACTTTGATTTTTACACTTGAAATGGTTAATCAGGTATTTTAAAGATTTAAAAATAGTTAATTTTATATATTATTGAGGGTAAAGTGACTGTTTAGAATTTTGCTGATAATTTTTCTTTAAAATTAGTCAAATAAACTATATAGGGTCCTAGATTTTGAAAAATTTTTTAGTATGCTTTGTTCTTCTTTTATATCATTGAACTGCAGTACTTGTTGGGATTCATATGGTAAAATTTTTAATGAGTTCTTTTCTGTTTTATCTTTTTTATTTTTCTTTTTATATGTCTTTTCTTGATTTATTTTCTAAATTTCCTTCTCCTAGCTGTTGCATTTTTGTCTTTGTATTATACCTCAAGTATACAGTTATTGCTGTTAATAATATGGATAAATACACTGTTTTATGGACTGATGAGGTTGTATATTTGTGTAGTTTTCCTAAACCTAATGCATTTTTACTTATTTTGAAAAAATCTTCTATTCTTACGTATTGATTTATAATCCTTCCAATTTGTTAACATATTAATTATAGGGTCCTAGATTTTTGGGAAAAATCAAGGTATTTAATATCTCATTTCACATGTTTAGAGTCCATTGAGCATTCATCCTATAAAAGTACAAATTCTATTGCCCTTTTGAGTACAAATTCTAAAATTTAAAGCTCTGATTTTAATAATAAAGAAAATTCACATACCCCAAAATCAGGTGAAAATCGACTTTATGGAAAATGCTTTAAATTAATGTGTATTCATTTTACTAAATATATATGAATTTTAAGACGAAATTCATTTGTACTTTTAGAAAATCAACACAATTCTATCTTAAAACACATCAAACAACCATCAGACATTCTTATTTTTTTCATAAAAATCTAGAACCCTATGGATATAAGTATAGAGGTTTTCAATTTATTATTTTTGCTATGAGAAATATTCTTGGGGGTTTCTTGTTTTTTGTGTTTATTTTGTTTATAGTGTGTTACCAAACTTTTTCATATAAATGCATGTTTTATTTATATATAGATATTAAATTAATTAAAAAATATTAGGTAATCAACTATAAATATATAATCTTGTTTTTAACAAATTATTAATTTATTTTAAATATTAATCAAGATAATTTTATATAATATTTTAAATTTATTTTAGAAAATTTTAAATAATATTTATAACATATTAATGTTTAAGTCTAAAGGATTTTTTATTATTTAGATTTACGAAATATTTTAAAATATTTATAATGAGGTTAATTAAAATGAGGTTTAAAATATCTCGAAGGAGGAAAGTAGTCCTATTATTATATTTATTAGTCTTATTTTTATCAATAAGTATGATTTCTGCGGATAATTCTACTATATCTTCTTCTGATGTTAATGATGAATCTAATATTTTAATTGAATCTGTTGATGAAAGTTCTAGTAATTTAGAAGTTAATATTCATGTTATTGATGATAATTCTTATTATTCTTTTTTTGATAATGAAGGTAAATTGATTAATTCTTCAGTCAAGTCTAGTGATAATCTTTTTATTGGTGATCTTTCAGATAAGTCTATTATAATTGATAGACCTCTTAATATTTCATCAAATAATAGTTTTTCAATTTCTAATTGTAAGTTTACAATTACTAGTAGTGGTTCTGGTTCTTTTTTAACAAATTTAAATTTAAATATTAATTCTGATAAATTTAATTCAGGCACAATATCTCCTATTTTTTTAAATCAATCGTCTGATAATGTAATTGAAAATAATGTGATTTTTATTGATCCTATTGATTCTGATTATTTTAGTTTAATTGGTATTTTTGCTTTAGGTGAATGTTTTAATAATTCTATTGGTTTTAATAGAATTAGTATTGTTCCTAATACATTGAGTAGTGTTAAAAGTTATATTTATGGTATTGATTTTAGTTTTGGAACAAGTTTAGATAATGAATTATATTCTGGTGATAATAAGATTTATTCTAATATTATTGGTTTAATGAATGATAATTATGTTAGTGGTATTTACTTATCTAAAAATAAGAATTTTATAATTAGTAATAATAGTATTGTTTTACAATCTGGTAATTTAGCATATGGTATTACTTTAGATTATTCTCATTCTATTGATGGAAAAACTTATAATGTTGTTGATAATAATAGTGTGGAAGCTAGCTCTTCTATGGTTTATTTAGTTGAAAGTTTTGATTCTTCGTATATTAGTTTTACAAATAATTTTTTAAAAGGTTCAGGTGATGCTGTTTATGGTATTGCAGGTTATGATTCTAATAATCATAAAGTTTCAGAAAATGAAATTTTAATTAAAGGAAATGACATTTCAAGTGTTGGTGAAAACTTTGATGCAATAAGTACTGGTCATGCTGGTATTTATTATATGAAAAATTCAAATAATATTGATATTTTTAATAATGATATAATGTCTATCTATTTGCTTGGTGGAGATTATGCAGTTCGTTTTGATGATACAAGTTCACTAAATATTTTTGTAAGAAATAATAAACTAGTTTCTAATAATTATTCTTATATTGGTGATGCTGCAGTAAAAGGTAATGTAGAAGTTTTTAATAATTCTGGTGATTATATCATAAACATTACTTATGATATTTATGACGTTTATGTAAATGTTAATGGTAATGATAATAATAATGGATCAATAAATAATCCATTTTTAACTATAAATAAAGCTTTAACATATATTAAAAGTTTATCAAGTTCTAATAATGTTAAAGGAATAATACATATTGGTAGTGGAATTTATTCTGGATCAGCTAATACTAAATTAACTATTAATAATTTAAATATTGAAATTATTGGTGAAAAATATAATAGTATAATAATTGATGGTGATTCATCTAATTGGTTTTTTGATATTTCAGCTGATTCTATTGTAAGATTTAAGAATTTAAACTTTATTAATGGATTGTATAGGCAGATTAATTTTGGTTTAATTAATAATAAAGGTAATTTAAAAATTGAAAATTGTGTTTTTGAAAATTCAAGAACTGCATCTTCTTCAGCTATTGTTTATAATCATGAAAAAGGTATTCTTTTTGTTTCAAATAATTTTATGGGTTCTAATCCTAATGGTCATATTATTTATAATAATGGTTTAATTGATAATATTGTTTTAAGTTTTATAAGTAGAAGTCCTAATGATGAGGATAGAACAATTTCAGTTAATTCTTCCACTGTAAATTTAATAGCTTACCTTTATGATGATAATGGTAATCCTATTTCTGGTGGTTTAGTAACTTTTTATGTTCAATCTAAAAAAGTTATTAATACTGTTGAATTTAATAAAGGTTTAGTTAATGTTTCTTTATTTATGGGTTTAAAAGGTAATCTTAGACTTAGTGGTTTTTATTCTAATTCTTATACTAATATTATAATTAATATTGGATTTATTAAAAGTTATGTTGATTTAGAAGGAATTATTTTTTATGTTAGCTTAAGTGGCAGTGATATTAAAGGAGATGGTTCTGCATTGAATCCTTTTAAAACAATTTCTCATATCTTTTCTTTAATGAATTATGTCTCAGATACCACGATTATTTACTTAATGGAAGGAATTTATAAAGAATCTGTTAAAATTAATAATCTTTATTATGATTTGAAGATTATTGGTGTTAAAAATAAAACTATTATTTCTAATAATTGGTATATTAACTCATTTTCTAATATTGAGTTGAAGAATTTAGTTTTTAAAGGACCTATGTTTGAAGGTTCACAAATGAATGAACGTGGGGGGATGTTAAATAACTCTTATTCTAATTTAACAATTAATAATTGTCTTTTTACTAATGCAGATATTCATGCTATTTATTCAAGATATGCTAATTTAGTTATTATTAATAGTGATTTTATTAATAATGGTGATTTCGGATATCATACTATGTGGGTTAAAGAAAAAAACTATAATGTGGTATATTGGAATAGGGGTGGTGCTATTTTTAGTTCTTTAGGGAATTTAACTATCTTAAAAAGTAATTTTATTAATAATAAAGCTTATGATGGTGGTGCCATTTATAGTAATAATAGTAATCTATATATTTCTGATTCTGTTTTCATTGATAATAAAGCTAGCTCTGGTGGTTATTCTTGTGATTCTAGAGGTGGTGCTATTTGTCAATATTTAGGTAAAGAGATTATTATTACTGATTCTTTGTTTTATAATAACATTGCTACTGCATATGGTGGTGCATTTTATTCAAGTGCTAAAAATGACTTTGTTCGTAATCCTATTTCAGATTTAGATAGTGATTCTCCTGAAATTTATTTTATTAATTGTGTTTTTGATGGTAATATTGCTCCTTTAGGTGGTGGATCTGTTTATATAATTGATAATGATTTTACTCAGTATATCAGCTGTCAATTCTTTAATAATGTGGTTTATACTTTTGATAATCTTTGGTCTTTAGTTGTAACTGATGTTGATGGTAAATATAATAGTTATTATTATGATATGCTTGAATTTTCTTCTTATTCTAATAAAGGTGGAGCGATATTTGATAATAAATTATTGATTATGGATAGCTCTTTTGCTAATAATACTTATGATTCTGGTGGAAGGATTGTTTTACCTAGTGTTATTAGGAATGAGATTGAGTGGAACTATATTCCTAATGAATATTTAGGTCTTCAAATTTATAGTCGTGGTGAAGGTGGTAATGTTGTTTATGTTGCTGATTCTTCTTTACTTACTGCTGAAGATTCTAAATATCTTGGTATTGCTGGTTGGGTTGGAACTTATAATGGTCCTTCTATAAATAAACAAATTCCTGAACATGGTCAAAATCCTAATCCTAATCCAAAACCTAACCCTAATCCTAATCCAGGTCCTAGTCCAAATCCTGGACCTAATCCTAATCCTGGTAATGGTAGTGGATCAGGTTCTGGTAGTGGTAGTGGTTCTGGTACTGGATCCGGTTCTGGTAGTGGTAGTGGTTCTGGTACAGGATCTGGTTCTGGTAGTGGTAAAGGTTCAGAATCATTAACTTGGAATGATATTTTAGGATTTTTAGGTTCTGATTCTGATAGTGTTTCTAAAGATAATGGTAATGGGATTAATATTGGTGATTTTTTAAATAATTTAAAAAATAATCAAAATCAAGGTTCTGATAATAGTTCAAAGGATAATAACATGCCAAATGGTTCTGATGATAGTAGTAGTGATGATTTGATTAAAGTTAATGGTTCTGATAATACTAATGATGTTTCTGGTGGTTATGTTAGTGACGGTGGTAGTCCTGTTTCTGTTGGTGTTAGTGCAAGTTTGTTAACTGGGGTTTATCAAGATTATGATGTTGATGCTTCTCAAGTTGAATCTAATGAATTAGAAGGTTCTGAAGGTTCAGGTTCTTCATCTGCAGGAGAGTCTGCTTCGTCTTCTACTGCTTATGAACTTAAAAAATCATCTATTGATCATGAAAATGATAGATATTTGTCTTTATTAACAGTTTTCATTGTTGGATTAGTGTTGATTTTGTTTTTAAGTATTGGATTTTATAGAAATAAACATAAAAGGAATCAATAAAAAGAGGAGTGTTTTATTCATGTTTTTTAATAAAAAAATTTTATTATGTTTAACATTAATATTTTTAATCTCATTTTCAATTAACAGTGCTGTTGCAGAGAATAATGTAAGTTCTGAGGAAACAACAGTAGACATTACTGAAGAAAATCATTTTAACAATAATGATTTATCATTACAAGAAAATAATGATTTCTCATCACAAAAGAATGTTTTTTATGTTGATGTTAATGGCAATGATTCTCATGATGGTCTATCTAAAGATTATGCATTTAAATCTTTCAATAAGGCTTTAAATCATGTTAATAATTCTGATACATTGATTTATGTTGGTGAAGGTGTTTATAACTTTTCTTCAGAAGAATATATGTGGGGTGGTCTTTTTATAGATTCTAATGCTAATGATTTGTATATTGTTGGTGATGGTTTTAATAATACTGTTTTTGATGCAGGATCTGTTAACCGTATTTTTACAATTAGTTCTATTTCTAATATTTATTTAATTAATTTAACTTTGTGTAATGGTTTTGATTTATATGAAGGGGGTTCAATTTATAATAATGGTAATTTAACTATTATTAACTGTGTATTTTATAACAATAAAGCTTTCAATGGTAATAGTGTTAATTTTGGTACTTCTTCTAAGGGTGGTGCAATTTACAATAAAGGTAAATTAAACATTGATAATTCATACTTTTATAATAATATCGTAGGTTGTATTTATCAAGAATATGCTTATGGTGGTGTTATATATACAGAAGATGAAGTTAATATTAATAATTCTTATTTTTATAGTAATGGGATTAAAACTAGGATAGATCCTGCATGGTCAATTTATGATTCTAGTGGTTCTCCCCAATTAGGTGGTGTAATTGCAGGTTTCACTGATAATGTTAATATAAGTAATTCTATTTTTACAAATAATCAATTAAAAGCAATGTCTACTGTTGACCATTTGTATATGAACTCTTATATATATTCACAAGGTGGTGTAGTTTATTTAAAAGGTAATAATGTTGATTTTTATAATTGTTCTTTTATAGATAATCATGCTGATGCAGGAGGTGTTATTTCTATTTTTGGAAGTAATATTTCATTTGATTTATGTGATTTTTTAAATAATTCTGCATATTTTTGTGGTGGTGGAATTTTTATTGTTGACTATGATATGAATAAACTTAGTTTATTGAATAAGAGTGTTAATACATTAGAAAATGTTTCAATTACTCGGTCTAATTTTATAAATAATTCCGTATTTAACTCTAAATCTAGTCGTGTTAATTTTGGAGCTGCAGCAGCTTATTTAAAAGCAGATAATAATTATATTATAAATTCTAGTTTTATTAATAATGGTTATAGTATTACTACTGCTTCTCCTTATGGTCATGGTGGTGCTATTTTTACTTTTGGTGAAAATAAATCATTTGTTAATTGTGTTTTTGAAAATAATAAAGGTGATGTTGGTGGTGCCATAATGGATCAAGGATTGAATACTTTAATTGTTAATTCTTCATTTATTAGAAACTATGCTAATAGAAATGTTGGTGGTGCTATTTATCATAATGCTGGTGATTTTTTAATTATTAATAATTCTTACTTTGATTCTAATTTTGCTCTTAGTAATGGTGGTGCTGTTTACTCAGTTTCTTTATTTTGGGGCAGTGAGTATTATAACAATCATTATAGTATCTATGAAAATTCTGTATTTATAAATAATTCTGCTAATCGTGGTGGTGCTGTTTATGATAATGGTGATTATGTAAAATATATTAATTCTGATTTTAAGAACAATTTTGCTGTTTATGGTGGTGCTATTTATAATATTGGTTTAAGTAATAAGTTTTTATCTTGTGATTTTACAAATAACAATGTTGTTGGTTCTGATTATTCTAATGGTGGTGCTATTTTTAATAATGGTGCTAATACTGAGTTTAATGATTGTTATTTTGCTGATAATTTTGCTGATAATCATGGTGGTGCTATTTATAATTCAGGTAATGATATTTATTGTTATGGTTCTTGTTTTATTAATAATTCTGCGTTTAGAGGTGGTGCTCTTTATTTGAATGGTAATGGTGGAAATATTATTAATAATACTTTTGATTTTAATTCTGCTATTTATGGTGGATCTGTTTTTAATGAAGCAAGTTCTGTTCGTATAAGTTATAATAATTTTTATAATAGTTTTGCTAATGTTAGTGGTGGTGGTATTTATAATACTGGTAATAATTTAGCTTTGTATGCTAATTATATGTTTAATTGTCGTTCTAGTCTTTCTGGCTATGGTTATGGTGACTATATTTACACTACTGCTTCTATTTCATATTTAATTGTATCTTTTTTGAACAATAATAGTATGAATATTTTAGATAGTAAACAAGATGTTATTTTCGCTAATGTCACTGATAATATGGGTAATCCTGTAAGTGGAGGTAATGTTACTTTTATTTTAGAGGACATGATATCTGGTCAATCTGTTAGTATTGGAGTTGTAGATGTTTATGAGGGTATTGCTTCTATGTATTATGGTGATAATCTCAAAAATGGTTATTATATGATTTCTGGTAATTATATTTATGCAATTAATCCTATTCTAACTAAAAAAGGGGAATTACTCTCTTTATTAACTTCTACTATGAATTTAAATCTTTTACCTGATGTTCGTGAGATTGTTATTGGTGGGACTATACATTTTGATATTGTTTTAATTGATAGTAATAATAATTATATTTCTAATGCTGAGATTAAAGTTTATGAAAATGGTGTTTATAAAGTTTCTTTGTTTACTGATGATAATGGTTATCTTAAAAATGTTTTATCTAGTTTTTATCTATTAGGTAAATATCATTATCAGTTTGTCTATGGTGGTGATTTAAATCATAATCGTGCAGTTGTTGATTTAACTATTAATGTAGTTTATAATGAAATTTTTAATAAAACTAAAATAATTTCTTTTATTCCTGTGATTGTTGCTGATTTAAATCAAAAAGTTAAATTTAGTTTTTTAATTGTTCATGATGATAATATTCCTTTATCTTATGCTTCTACTTCCAGATATTTTGCTGTTTATAGAAATGGTGAATATTATGGCGCTGTTAGAACAATTGATAATGAAGGTATGCATGGTGGTCCTATAGTTTTAGGTGCTTCAACTAATGTTTATGGATTGTTTAATTTAACTGTTGGTGGTAGGACTGATTTAACTGATTTTATGGGTAATCTTGTTGGTTTTGTTGCTGAAGATACTCCTGGTATTTATGTTTTTACTATTGTTTTTAGAGGAGGTCATGTTTCTCAGTTTATTGATATGGTTGATAGTTATGGTAATTCTTACATGACAATTAATAAGAGTTCTTATAGTTCTTCTAATTATTCTGTTATTTTAATTGTTAATCATGAAAATGCTAGTGAAAATGTTAGTATTAATGTTGATGGCATTAAAAATATTAGTGAAATTCAGTATTCTAATTTCACTGTTAATTTAACTGATTCTAAAGGTAATATTTTAGCTAATAAGACTGTGTTTTTATATATTGAGGGTAATCTTATTGGAAATTATACTACTAACTCTAATGGTGAATTCAATTTTTCATTTAATCATTTTTTTGATGTTGGTCAACATTTAATTCAATTAGTTTATTCTGGTGATGAGTTTTATAAAGGTAATTATAATTCTTTTATTCTCAACGTTCATGAAAATCCTGATAAAATATTAACTAATTTTGATTGTGAATCTAATTTAAATTTATCTGGTCGGGGAAATATTTTTGTAAATTCTTTAGTTGATTTTAATGGTAATCCTTTAGTAAATAAACCTGTTAATGTTAATGTTTATTTGGATGATAAGTTATTTAAAACTTTTAATGTTTTTACTAATGGTTCTGGCCAATTTAATATTAGTTTAGAATGGGGTTTTGGGGTTTTTACCATTGAATGTATTTATGATGGTGATAAATATATTAAGAATTCTTCTTCTTATACTATAGTTAATGTTACAAAAATTCAATCTGTTCTTTATGGTGTTACTTCTTTGGAAGTTACTGGTGAGGATAATTATTTAGTTTTAGTTTTAGTTGATAATGATTATAATATTATGGATAATTATAGAATTAAGATTGATGTTTATTCTCAAGAGGATAATACTACTTATTATGCTTTTACTAATGGTAGTGGTGTTGCTAGGTTAAAGATTGTTTTAACTCCTGGGGAATATTATGTTTTTTCTTCTTTTGCAGGGGATGATTGGTATACTCCTAGTGATGTTGTTTTAACTAATTTAACTATTTATGGTTCAGGTTCTAGTTTAATTACTGAAGAAACCCTTATATTAATTGATAATGGTTATTATTCTGTTTATTTGAAGGATGATAAAGGTAATCCTTTAGTTGATCAAACTGTTTTGATTACTGTTAATGATGTGACTTATTCTCGTGTAACTAATAGTTTTGGTCTTGCTCGTTTGAAAATTAATTTAGCTTATGGTTATTATGAGATTTCCTCTTTTTTTAAAGGCAATATTGATTTTAAATCTTCTAATGTTCTTTCTCACCTTTTAGTTGTTACTGAAAATTATCAGTTCCCATCAGTTATTTCTACTAATAAGACTATGACTTTTAAAGGTAAAGGTAATTATTTTTCTGTATTTTTATCTGATATTTTTTCTAAACCTCTAGTTAATGAATCTATTGTTTTTACTATTAATGGTGTTTCTTATTCTCGTTTAACTAATAATGATGGAATAGCTAGTTTACGTATTAATCTGAATACTGGTCATTATGAGATTTCTTCATCTTTTAAAGGAAATACTAATTTCACTGGGACTTCTTTTATTTCTGATTTGATTATAGTTGATGAAAATGCTGTTTCAACTTCTTTAAGTGGTTCTTTGTATAATTTATTTAGAGGTAAAGGAAATTATTTCAATGTTACATTAAAAGATGCTTTTAATGATCCTTTAGTAGGAGAAACTGTTTTAATTACTGTTAATGGAGTAACTTATTCTCGTATTACTGATGGTGATGGTATTGCTCGATTACGCATTAATTTAGCTGTAGGTTCTTATGATATTAATTCTTTGTACTTAGGTAATGGTAATTACTTTACTAGTGATTTTTATAGTAAAATTGTTGTTGTTTTAAACATTAAAACTTCTACATTATCCTGTTTAGATGAACTTAATTATATTGGTAAAGGAAATTATTTTAATGTTACTTTAAAAGATAAAGAAGGTAATCCTTTAGTTGGTGAGACTGTTTTAATTACTGTTAATGATATTTCTTATTCTCGTATTACTGATGGTGATGGTATTGCTCGATTACGCATTAATTTAGAACAAGGTTCTTATAGTATTTCTTGTACTTATGGTGTTGATGGATATATTTTTAGTCAATGTAATAGTACTTTAAATGTTTTTAATAGCTATGATTCTTTATTATTAGTTGCACCTAAAACAATATCTTTTAATGGTAAAAATAATGATTTTAAAGTTAAACTAATAAAATCTAATGGTGTTTCTTTCTTTGGTGAGACTATTATTTTCACAATTAATGGGGTTACTTATAATCGTGTGATTGGTGTTGATGGTTTTGCTCGATTGAAAATTAACCTAGATCCTGGTGAATATTTGGCTTTGTTAAAATATAAAGGAAATATTGATTATTTAACTAGTACAAAAATGTTTGTTAAATAATCTTCTTTTTCTTCATTTTTTTTATAAACAATACTTTTGTTGTTTGTTTTATTTTTTGATGTGGTAATAGTGTTGTTTATAAAAAAACTGATGATGAAAAAAAATATATATTTTTTTTGAAGTTTTTTTAAAAAATTTGTTTATATTAATTATGTATATATCTGAGGTGAAAAAAGTGAATTTTAATAAAATGTTCTTTATCTTTACATTGTTAACTATTTTGTTTTTATCAATTAGTTCTATTAGTGCTAATGATGTTAATAATAGTGAATGTGTAGATGATTTAGATGTATCTGATGACATTGTTTATGATAATGTTATTTCTGATGTGTCAGATGATGTTGTTTATGATAATGTTATTTCTGAAGTTAATTCTTTGGAAACTAATAAATATTATGTAAATAGTAGTGTTGATCGTTCTGGTGATGGTTCAGAGAATAATCCTTTTAAAACAATTAAGGAAGCTATTCTCATTGCTAATGAAAGTAAAAATGTTGAAATTTATATTGCATCTGGTGTTTATAATAATACTGGTAATGCTACTGTTGGTGATTTGAATTTAAATGTAGCTTTGAATCATAGTTCTGGTGGTAGTTTGTCTTTTATTGGTTATGGTAATAGTAAACCAATAATTGATGGATTAGCAGGTAATCGTTTTTTAACTATTGGATCTTCTGCTAATGTTTCTGTGAATAATTTGAATATTTGTAATGGATTTGTATCTAATAGTTATGGGGCTGGAATTTCTAATGCTGGTTTTTTAACTATTGTCAATTGTGTCTTTGTTGGAAATAAAGCTAATTCTGGAGGTGCTATTTATTCTTCAAAAAATATGGGAGTTTATAATAGTTCTTTTGTTAATAACTCAGGCAGTAGGGAATATGGTGCTATTTATATATCCACTGCGTGGAATTCTTTTTCTTCTAGATTTATTATTGATGGTTGTAATTTTACAGATAATGAGGGTAGATCTAGGGGTTCAGCAATATCTTTTTATGGTAAAGATATAGATGAAAATTTAGTTAATAATTGTTTATTTGATAATAATCCAAATAGTATTATGATAGAATATTCTAATGTTACTATTACTAACTCAAAATTTATTAATAATCATGCTACTGGTGATTCTTATTATCTAGGTCGTGACAATGGTGGAGTTTTATATTTAACTAGAGAGTCTTATGCTAATGTTAAAAATTGTGTATTTATAAATAATAGTGCAAAAAATAATGGTGCTGTAATATATCTACAAGATAATGTAGATACGGCTGCTATTTATTTGGAAAATAATACTGTAGTTAATTGTTCTGCTCTTAATGATAATTTTGTTTATGTATATACTTCTAAGTTAATTAAAAGTAAATGTGATGTTATTGCATTAGATAATAAAACTGTTTATACTGATTCTTTATCTGTTATTTTGAATATTAGTGTTACTGATGATAATGGTAATTTTATTAGTGGTCCTTCTGTTACTTTTTATTTTAATAATAAAGACATTGGTTCTGTTAAATTGATAAATGGTGTAGCTACTTTAAATTATAAAGCTTTTTTAAATGGTACTTATATTCTTCGTTCAAATTTTAATACAGGGGATAATGTTAAAACTGGAACAATTATAGCATCTCCTTCAGAAAATAGTATTATTTATGTTTCTACTGAAGGTAACGATAATACAGGTGATGGTTCTGAACTTAATCCTTATAAAACTATTGAAAAGGGTTATAAAGAAGTTTCTAAAACTTTAAATGGTATTTTATATATTAAGAATGGAAATTATACTCTTTATAATTATTTGGATATTAATACTATTGGTGGTAATTTATCTATTATTGGATATAATGGTGAAGTAATAATAAATATGAATGGTACTAGTAGGTTTTCAATTATTAGTGCAAATTCTAATGTTAATATAATAAATTTAACTTTTTGTAATGGAAAAGGAACAAGTTCTAGTAGCGGAGTCATTACAAGTTCTGGTGTTTTAAATTTAATTAATTGTAATTTTTTGGATAATAGAGGTAGTAGCTCTTCATATGTCTCAGTCTTGTATATTAATGGAGGCCAAACTCTTATTGATAATTGTACTTATAAAAATAATAGTGCTTCAACAAGTTCACCTACAATATATACATCATCATCAACTGCACTACTTAAAATTTATAATACGATTTTTTTAGAAGATAAAAAGACAGAATATGTGATTATTTCTTCTAGAATGAATACTGAAGTAGATAATTGTACATTTATTAATGTAGGTCGAGGAATTCAAGTTGGTGCTGCTAGAACTATTAATTTATTTGATTCAAAATTTATAAATAATACTAATCCAATATACAGTACTTCGAACATGGTTTTATTAGTAAATAATTCTAATTTTTATTATTCTGGTAATATTTATTCTTCAAGTTCTACAGCTAATAATAAACTAATAAATTCTAATTTTTATAATAGTATAGGTACACAAGGAGCTAGTATTTATATATCTGGTGAGAGTTATATTATAAATTGTACTTTTGAAAATTGTACTGCAACTACATCTGGTGCAGCTATTTATGGAAATTATGTTAATCTATTTTTAGAAAATAATACTGTTATTAATTGTAGTGCACCTACAGATAATTATTTATATTTAAACTCTGGTACTATTCTTAGTAAAACAGTGTTAAATATTTTAAATAATAATACTTATTCTTTTGAAAGTTTTGGTGTTAATTTAAACGCCACATTAGTAGATGATAATAATAATCCTATAAGTGGTTCAACTGTTACATTTTATTTAAATGGTACAAGTGCAGGTAATTCAAGATTTGTTAATGGTGTTGCTAATCTTTATTATAAAAAATATTTAGATGGTAAATACATTGTAACTGGGAGTTTATATGAAAATACATCTGTTAAAACAGCTATTGTAAATATTGTTCCATTAAATAATATTATTGTTTATGTTTCTAAAGATGGTAATGATATTACAGGTGATGGATCTAAAGATAATCCTTATTTAACCTTTGAAAAGGGATGGAAGGAAGTTCAAAAAGCTTATAATGGTATATTGTATATTGGTGAAGGAATTTTTGATATTTATAATTCTATTGAAATAGACACTGGTGGAGGTAATTTATCTATTATTGGTAAAGGCACTTCAACTATTTTAAATATTAAAAGTGATGGTTTTATTACAGATATTAGTTTGGAATCTAATGTTTTAATAGAAAATATAACTATAACTAATTCTACAAGTAATGGAATGGGTGGATCTATTTATAATGAAGGTTATTTAGTAATTAATAATTCTAATTTTATGAATTCTTATAGTTCCATTGTAGGTGGATCTATTTATAATATTGGTAATTTATTTGTTTATAATTCTAAATTTATTAATTCCAGTTCTAGATTTGAGGGTGGTGTTATTTATAATGATGGTTATTTATTTTTAAAAAATAATACTATAACTGATTTTTTAGATAATGATTATATTTGTACGTCTGGAATTGTGGATAATATTATTTTAAAATTTTTAGATAATACTACTTATAATATTAATGCTAAAAATGTTGATTTAAATGTAACTATCACTGATGATAATGGAAATATTATCACTGCAACAGACTTTAATGATAATTTAAAAGTTATTTTCACTTTAAATGGTGTTAATGTAGGATCTTCATATTTAGAAAATGGAATAGCTACATTGAATGTTAATTTAGGATTAGCTGGTAAATTTATTTTAAGCGGATATATGGGTAACTCTATTGCTTCAGAGATTAAAACTTCTGTTTTGATATTTAATAATTCTGATGTTTTATCTGACGTCTATGTTGCTATTAATGGTAGTGATGTAGGAGGTAATGGTACTAAAAACAATCCTTATGCTACTATTGGAAAAGCTATTACAAAAGTTTCATCAATCAATGGAATTATTCATATTTTAGGTGGAAGTTATCTTATTTCATCAGTAATTAACATTAATGATTTTAAGAATTTGACTATTATTGGTGAAAATGAAATCGTTGTTTTAAGAGGATCATCTAATAATAGATTATTTGAAATATCTGCTTTATCATCAGTGAATCTTATTAATTTAACTTTAAGTAATGCTTCTATTATAATATTTGGTTATCAAAATACGGTTTTTGGTGGTTCTACTATATTAAATTATGGTGTTTTAAATTTATTGGATTGTATTATTGAGGATAATCTTGTTACATTTGCATCTGGTTCCTGGGGTAATACTGTTTATGGTGGAGCAATTTATAATGAAGGTATTTTAAATATTAATAATTCTGTATTTAAAAGCAATCAAATTTCACCTTATACAACTAATGGTCAATATTTTGGTGGTGCAATTTATAATACCGGTTCATTAAGTATTTTTAATACTACTTTTGATTCTAATAGTTTATCTGCATTGTATGTAGGTCGTGGTGGTGCAATTTATTCAACCGGTACTTTGAATATTAAGGCATCTAATTTTATTAATAATACTATAAGTTTAGAAAGTTATTATAAAAATGGTGGAGCAATTCATTCAACTGGTGATTTATTTATTGAAGACAGTATATTTAAGAATAATTATGCCTATGGTGGTTCAACTATTGAAACTACAAAGAATCTTTATATTTATAATAGTACTTTTATAATTGAAAATAATATATTAAATGAATTTATTATTGCTAATGGAAACTTTAATAAAAAAATTATTAATTCTAATTTTATTAATAGTAGTGGAATAAAAGGATTAAGATTTATTCAAGGAAATGTATTATTAGATGGTAATAAATTTATTAATAATTCTATTGACATTTTAGGTAGTAATTTTATTTTGATTAATAATGCTATTGGACTTATTAAAAATAATAGTTTTATTGGTAATAATTTTACTAATGGTATTATAGGAATTAATGGTAATTCTAATGTTAATATTTCAAATAATACTTTTAAAAATAATAATGGATTAAAAGGTTCAATTTATGTTAATGGTGGAAATGTTAATGTTTTTGATAATATTTTTGAATTGAATTCTGCTGATTATGGGGCTGTAGCTTATATTTATAGTGGTAATTTATTTATTCAGAATAATACATTAGAAAATAATGTTGCTAATATTCTTGGAGATTACATATATGTTGATGGTGGTAAAATAAGTGGTTCTAAATATACTTTGAAGTTTAATAATAATTCTACTTTTTATATTAGTGGAAATATCTTTAAACTACAGGCTACTTTGTTTGATAGTGAGGGTAATAGTATTTTTGGTGCTTATATTACTTTTGAATTGAATAATACTTTTTATGGTAAGGATCGTATTAGTTATGATAATTTAGCTATTCTTGTTGGTTCTGCTGCTTTGAATGGTACTTATATTGTTTCTGGTTTTTCAGAAAACTTACTTAATCCTAATGATTGCGAAATTTTTACAGGATTATTAGTTGTTGAACCATTAATGAATATTACTATTTATGTAGATTCTGTATTTGGTAGTGATACTAACAATGGGTCAAAAGATAATCCTTATTTGAGTTTGTCCAAAGCTATTTCTGAAGCTGTAAATTATAGAAATGCTACTATTTATATTAATGGTGGTGAATATTCTGGTGAATTAAATACAAATCTTTCAATTTTAATGGGTGCAAATAATATTTTAAGAATTATTGGACTTGGAATTTCTAATGATGATAAAGTTGTATTTGATTTAAAAAATAAAACTAATTTCTTATTTGATGTTGAATCAGGTTCTCCTTCATTTTCTAATGCTTCAGTAATTTTTGAAAATTTTGAAATAATAAATAGTAACGAAAATACAGAATTTTTATTTAGATTTAATAATATTAACTCTACTTTAAAATCAATCAATTTCACTAATTTAAATGCTAAAAAATTAATCATTGTTGGTAAGGGTGGAGATGTCTTAAATATTTATAATTCCATATTCTTTAATCATACTACTAATTATAATTCCAATAATAAAGGTAGTCTAATTGATTTCATGGGGGATATATTAATAATTTCTGATTCTAGTTTTATTAATTGTTCTGCTAATGATGGAAGTGCAATATCTATTAGAGGGACTTCTGATAAAAAAGTTTTAAATTATATAAACAATTCAAATTTCATTAATAATACTTTTAATTCAACATTAATGTCTACAAGCTTGATTTACTCTACAGATACTGAAATTAATATTTATCACTCTAATTTTATTAATAATAAAGGAAATGGTTGGGGGATTATTAGTTTATCAAATAGTAATCTTTATGGTGCTAATGATAGTTTTATTAATAATTCTGCAATTAATGGTCCTGCAGTAATTTATGCTTCTTACTTATCAAATGTTAATATAACTGATTCTTTCTTTATTGGTAATTCTCTTGGAGTTATTAGATTGACTTATTCTAATGGTAATATTTCTAATTCAGTTATTTTTAATAATTCTGGAACTAGTTATAAATTTGCTGCTTTAGATTATGAATGTAAATTAATTCTTAATAATAATTGGTGGGGTGATAGTATTAACCCTAACGAAGATCCTTCATTTGTATCTCTAGGACCTGGTGCTATTTTAACTTTAGAGAAATATGTTGTTCTACATGTCTTATCTAATGTTTCTAATATTTTACCAGGAGATTTAGTAAAATTACAATTAGTATTTAAGGATATTGATGGAAATAATTTATCCAATAATTTACCAGCTAGAATAGCTAATTTAATAGCTTCTAATGGTTTATTTACTGTTTCTAATTCTAGTAATGTTTCAGTAGCTATTGTTAATAATTCTGCTATTGTTGAGTTTAGGGCTTTAGGTTCTGGTAATCTTACTATTAGTGTTGATAATCAGCATTTCACAATTTTAATACCTAAATCTGCTACTAATATTTCAGCTATTGATTTAGTTGAAGAATTTGCTAGTAAAGTTATTTATAATATTACTTTAAATAATGAGAGAGGTAATCCTTTAAGTGGTGTTAATGTTTATTTAAGTGTTAATGATAAAGAATATACTGTTATTACTGATAGTAATGGAATAGCTAGTTTTGATTTAGGTATTTTAAATGTTGGTAATTATACAGTTAAATATTGGGTTGATGGAAATGATAATTTTATTGCTTCTAATGGTAGTTCTCTTTTGAATATTACTAAGGTTAATAATCCTAATATGAATGTTGATATTAATGTTGTTGGTAATAATTTAACTGTTACTGTTGATTTACCGATTTATGTTAGTGGTAATGTAACTATTAAGCTAAATGATACTACTGTTACTGTTCCTATTGTAAATGGTACAGCTATTTACAAGTTTAATAATTTAAATTATGCTGATTATAATTTAAATGTGACTTATGATGGTGATATGAATTATGGTAGTGTTTCTAAAAATTTCAAGGTTGAAGTTAAAGATAAACCTATTCCTAATTTCTCATTTATTTTAGATGATATTGTTTATGGTTCTAAAAAAGTTAATGTTACTATTAATTTACCTAGTACTGCTACTGGTGATGTCACAATTAGGATTAATGGTAAAAATTATGTGGTTAATTTAGTAAATGGTCAAAATAAGTATATTATTAATTTAACTGATACTTTAACTCCAGGTTCTTATCCAGTTCAAGGATCTTATTCTGGAGATTTAAATTATTCTGGTAATCAAAACACTTCTACATTGATTGTTGGTAAAACTATTCCTGTTTTGAATTTAACAACTAATGTTGTTGATAATACTGTTTATGTTGTAGTTGTTTTACCTAGTGATGCTACTGGAACTGTAACAATTAAATTAGGTGATAAAAATGAAACTTTAACTTTGGTTAATGGTAGAGCTAGTTATAATTTTACTGATATTGTTCCAGGTAGTTATGAGATTATTGTTGATTATAGTGGTGATGGTAATTATGTTTCTCTTAGTAAATC
>JAHKLT010000010.1 GCA_020854915.1 Methanobacteriaceae archaeon
AAATTAACCGATTATAATTAAGTAATTGGTTGAATACAAATCTGTTGTATCCAAAATTCTCGTATAATTTATCTTGCAAGGATTTATTCGGATATATCCTAATTTTATAAGATTTCACTACTGTTTTCATAGTCTTTTTTTGTATATATTTTATCACAGTTTCTAAGCCTACTCCACCAGTAATAAGATATGAAATATCCAATTTTCCAAAAGAATTCTTTCCAAAGTTTCTTCCTAATCTCAGGATATTACTTTTTTTATTAAGCAGTTACGAGCTGATTTGTAAGCATTTATGAATTTTAATAGTTGTATTTGAGGTTATAGTTTTAAATAACAAATGTATGTAGTCTGATTCAAAAAAATATTATCAATGAGTCTATTGAATATTTCAGAAGTTATTACTATGTCTTCTGTATTTAATACACAAACACCATATGATATGTCAACTTATATACTGAATGTTGATTCTTATCTAAATCATGACCCCTAGGTACTTATATTTATTTTAAACTATTTAAAACTTTTGATTCAAACCATGATACTGAAATTTATCTATGACTGAAATATTTCATTAAGATTCAGTCATAGTATTCTTTCGAGTCTAAGATGTCGGATAAGATAAAAAATATAATATATTTATAAGTTAAAGTACAAATAAGATATTATGAAATTATTAGCTAATTTTGAAGATAGTAATAAAATAGCTACTAATTCTCCTATTGACAAAATTTTAGGAGGAGGAGTAGAAAAAGGAAACATAACACAATTTTTTGGACCTCCTGGTTCTGGTAAAACAAACATAGCTATTTCTTTAGCTGTTAATGTTGCCAGAAAAAATAAAAAAGTAATTTATATAGATACAGAAGGTGGTCTTTCAATTGATAGAGTTAAACAGATGGCAGGATCTGATTTTCAAAATGTAGCTAATAATATAATTGTTTTTGAACCTACTAGTTTTTCAAAACAAATCGATGATTTAAAAGCTATTGAAGCTTGGCTTATAGGCAATAACGAAGAAATCGATTTAATAATTTTAGATTCTGCCGTTGCATTATATAGAGTAGACGATGGAAAATCACCAATACTAAATAAAGATTTAGGTAAACAAATGGGGCTTTTAGCTTCTTTTGCAAGAAAATATAATATAGCTATTGTTTTAACAAATCAAATCTATTCTTCATTTGATGATGATGGTAATGGAAATATTAAAGCCGTTGGTGGAACAATTTTACAGTATTGGAGTAAAATTATTATTCAACTTGAAAAAGGAGAAGAATATAGTCAAAGAATAGCTACTCTACAAAGACATAGAAGTATTGGGGAAGGAAAAGTAGTTAATTTTGAAATTACAATGAGTGGAATTGAATAAAAATTTTTTCTTAATTTTAAAATTATGTTACTTTTATAAATAACTTAAAATAAATTTATATGAATAGAAAAATTACTTATTTTCTTAAAATTAATCTAATTATTATTTTTATTATATCTTGTGATAAATATGATTCACCATAGAAAAAAGACTAAAAAAACATTGATCCCAAGAAAAAAATATAAAAAGGCAGAAAAAAGGACTCCGAAAGGATTTAAGACATCAAATGATTTCTTTGAATATGTTTTTGAGGATAAAGAAATGATTTGGATGGGACAAAATACAAATCATTTAAATAAAGGTAGAATTAATGATTCACTTATTAAATGTATTGAAAGCAAAGAATATTGTAAATATCCCCCACCAGAAGGATTTTCTAAACTTAAAGAGTTAATATTAAAGGACTTAAATCATGAAGAATTAGATGTATTACTCACTGCTGGTGGTACTGAATCAATATACTTATGTATGCATGACTTTATTACAAAAGAAGATAATGTTATAACTTGCGATCCTGGTTATTTAATAATAGGATCATTTGCAGCTAGATTTGCAAAAGAAGTAAGATATGTTCCAATTTACAATGAAGAATGTAATTATAAACTAACTCCAAAACTTGTAAAAGAGAATATGGATGAAAATACAAAAATGATCGTTTTAATTGATCCATTAAATCCTCTTGGAACTTCTTATACAAAAGAAGAAATAAAAGAATTTGCTAAAATAGCTATTGAAAATGATATTTATCTTTTACATGATATAACCTATAAAGATTTTGCAAAAGAACATTATTTAGCTGCAGATTATGCTCCAAACAATACTTTAACAATATTCAGTTTTTCTAAGATTTATGGTATGGCAGGACTAAGAATTGGTGCTGTAATTTCAACTAAACCTATGATTGATTCAATAAAAAACCTTGTTGTTAATGATTTAGGGGTTAATATACTATCACAAATTGGTGCAATTTCTGCTTTAGAATCAAAAAAAGATTGGATTAGTGATATTAAAGAAATTACCAATAATAACCAAAAACTGATAAAAAAGACTGTTGATAAAATAGATGGGGTTTTTATTCCTGCATATCCATCAAATGGGAATATGTTAGTTATAGATTTATCTAAGATAAATATAAGTCCTAAAAAGATGGCAGAATATCTTCTAGATAAAAAAATATTTACAAGAGAAGGAAATTATACAAGTAAATTATTTGGAGATAAATATTTACGTGTAAGCTATTCTATTCCTGAAGAAGAAGTAAAACTATTCTGTGAAGAATTTGAAAAAGCAGTAAAAGCTTTAAAATAATCCTATTATCCAATACCTACTTCAAAATAATCCTATTATTTAGTATCTACTTTAAAATAATCCTATTATCCAATATCTACTTCAAAATAATCCTATTATCCAATATCTACTTCAAAATAATCTTATTATTTGGTATCTAAATAATAATATTCTCCTATCTCTTTTTGCTCTCTATCCAAATAGCTATCTAATTTATTTACTCTTGGACGTTTTGTTTCTTTATCTCTTCTAAAACTAATATTTAAATCTTTTAAGAATTTGTTCATTGATGATCTTAAATCTGTAGGTTTATTTGCATATCCATTTAAACCAGGATTTCCTTCAAAAACCATAGCTCTATCAGATATATAATCAATAAACAATATATCATGGTCAACAATTAAAGAAGCTGCATTTTTACTTTCAATAATTTTACGTATTGTTTTACCTGTTATTAACCTTTGTTCTACATCTAAAAATGCTGTTGGTTCATCAAAAAGATAGATATCTGCTTCTTTTGATAATGTACTAGCTATTGCAAGTCTTTGGAGTTCACCACCACTTAAATCTTTAACTTGTTTTTCAAGTAATTCCTCAAGTGAAAAAGGTTTCATAATTTCACTTTGAAATAGATTTGAACCATAACTTGGAACATTTGTGTATAGAAAATCTTGAACTCTACCCTCAAAATCAGATATAATATATTGAGATTTATAAGCTATTTTTATATCGTTTTCAATTTCTCCAGAATCTGCTTCTTCAACTCCAGCTAAAATTTTAGCAAAAGTAGTTTTTCCAATACCATTAGATCCAAAAGCAGTTACAATCTCATCATGATATATCTTACCTCCTTCTGCTTTTAAATCAAAACCTTCAAAGTGTTTTTCTAAATCAGTATAAGTAGTTATTGGACTTCCTTCTTGTTCTTGTGTTGGAGGTCTTATAGAAAATTTAATAGCTTGTTTTCTAATTCTAACATTTTCTTCAGCTAAAAATCCATTAATATATGAATTTATTCCAACCCTTACACCTTTCATTTGAGATACTACACCATATGCTCCAGGTTCCCCATATAAAATATGAATATTGTCAGATAATGCATCGAGTGTAGCTAAATCATGTTCAATTACCAGAACAGATTTTCCTTCATCAGCTAATGAACGAATAACTTTAACTGCATTTAATCTTTGATGTACATCAAGCCAAGATGTTGGTTCATCAAAGAAGTAAAAATCTCCATCCCTAACAACAGATGCAGCTATTGCTACTCTTTGAAGTTCACCACCACTTAAATTTTCCATATCTCTATCTAAAATATTTTTCAAATCTAAATTTTTACAAACATAGTCGAACTTGTTTGATTCATCAATTTTTTTAAGTAAATCTCTAACATTACCTTTAACTACTTTTGGAAGCTGATCAACCATTTGAGGTTTATGAATAACTTTTATTTTATCTTCAGATAAATTTTTAAAATAATTTTGAAGAGCTGATCCTTTGTAATAATCAATTACATGAGATAGATCTTTATATTTCTTATCATAATTTCCAAAGTTAGGTATTATCTCACCAGACAATATTTTCATGATTGTTGATTTTCCAATACCATTTTGACCTAAAAGACCTAAAACAGTACCCTTAGATAATTGAGGAAGAGAAAAAAGTTCAAACTGATTTTGACCAAATCTATGAATTGGTTCATCTAAAGCTTCTGGTAAATTAATAATAGTGATTGCATCAAAAGGGCATCTACTTGTACAAATCCCACATCCTTGGCATAATTGTTCTGAAATAATAGGTTTTTTACTATCTTCATCAATAACAATAGTATCTTCTTCCATTCTAACCCCAGGACAGTATTCAATACAAACATAGTTACATTTTTTTGGTTGGCATCTATCTCGATCTAATATAGAAATTCTACTCATTCATATCGTCCTTTTAATAATAATTATTTTTATAAATATTAACTAGCATATATAAAATATATTTTATTAAGTTAAAAAATATTTTGGAAGCTAAATTAATGAAACAAGTTATTGTTATTAGAAAAGATTTAAAAATGTCTAAAGGAAAAATGGTTGCACAAGGTTCACATGCATCATTAGGATCATATAAAAATACTGACCCTAAAAAAATAGAAAAATGGGAAAATGAAGGTTATGCTAAAGTCGTTTTAAAAGTTAACACAATAGATGACTTAGAAAATTTAAAAAACAAAGCTGTTTCAAATAAAATTCCTAATTTTTTAGTAGTTGATGCTGGAAGGACCGAGTTACCTCCATCAACTGTTACATGTTTAGGTTTAGGGCCTGATGAAGATGAAAAAATTGACAAATTGACCAAGGATTTAAAATTATTATGAGTAAGTATGTGTTTAAATAATCATTCTTTTAATTAAACGATAAGAAAATTTGGTTGTGAAAATATTATCGAATGGGTTTTAAAAATCGGAGGAAGTTTATTTCCAAAAAACGCAATTAATCTTGCAAAATCATTAAAAAACACACCAACACTAATAATCATTGGTGGAGGAGAGTTTGCAAACCTAATAAGAAAATATGACAATGAAATTATATTTTCAGAGGATATAAATCATGAAACAGCTATTGATTCAATGATGATACTAGCAAAATTGTTAAACGATAAAGTTGAATCATGCAAATTAACTTATTCCATTGAAGAAAGTAAGATAGCTATTAAAGAAGGTTTTAATCCTGTTTTAGTTGTAACAAATATTTTAAAAGAAAATGAACCCTTTAAACACTCATGGGATGTTAGCTCTGATTCAATTGCAGCATATTTTGCAAACTTATTAAAAGCAAAACTTTTAATAGCTACAAATGTAGAAGGTATATATAACCGAAAACCTAGTGAGAAAAATTCAAAATTAATTAGTAAAATTGATGCAAAAAAACTACTAACTTTTAAAGAATCATCAGTTGACTTGAAATTGCCCTCCCTTTTAATTGAATTCGGTACTGATTGTTATGTTGTAAATGGAAAATATCCTGAAAGGGTTTTATCTATTATTATTAATGATAATAACAATTATAGTTTTAAATATACAAAAATTATAGGTGAATAAATGAAAACTGTAGAATGTAAATCTTGTAAACAAGAAATCCCTTTAATTGATCCTTATGTTCAATTTAAATGTCCTGACTGTGGCGAATTAATAGCTAGATGTGAAAAATGTCGTACTTTCGGCCACGACTATACATGCGAATGTGGTTTTGAAGGACCTTAAAAAATAATAATGGAGATAAATAAAATGAGTGAAGTCGTAGCTACTATGAAAGTAATGCCTGAAAGCGTAAATGTTGATTTAGAAACTTTAAAAAGTGATGTTCAAGCAGCTATTCCTGAAGGAGCAGAATTACATAAAATTGATGAAGAACCAATAGCATTTGGTTTGGTTGCATTAAATGTAATGTTTATTATAGAAGATAGTGAAGGTGGAACTGAACCTACAGAGGAATCAGTTGGTAAACTTTCAAATGTTGCTAGTGTTGAAATAACTGACACACGCAGATTATTATAATTACAAGGCAGCTATTACTGCCTTTTTAAAATACTTTTTTTAGAAATTTTTTCTTATAAGAACGATAATACTTTTTCTAAACTTATCTGATAAATCTGTTTTTTTAGGTTGAGGAGGATAACCAAATTCTTTATCTTCAAATTTTAAACCATTAAAAACAATTGGATTTTTATATCTTGGGTGAATATGCCAATGAATAGAATGATTTTCAACACTATCTTCTCTAAATGAAGCATTATCTGCACATGCCCAATTAAACAAAGTAAGATCAAATGTTTTCATATAATTTAATTCAATGAGTTTAATAACACTTTTAAGTTCACACCATTCTTCAGTATTAATACTTCTAAGACCCTCACAATCTCTTTTTAATCTTAAAACCGATGTACCTAAATATGTTTGACTTGGAGCTAAAAATAATTCCCAATTTTTTGTAGAAAGAATCAAGTCCCCATAAAGTTCTTTTCTATCTGTATTTTTATTTATTTCCATTTTACCAACATCTATAATTATTATTGAACTTATTAAGATAAAAATATTTTCAAAATAAACTAAATTTTCAAAATCGAAATAATTTAAATAATAACAGCTTAAAATAATCTCATTACTTAAACAAAGTTTATATTAATATTTAATATAAGAAATAATATGTTTAATCTAATTATAGCTTGTTTTCTCGGAATTTTATCTGGAACGATTACTGGCATTGTTCCAGGAATACATGTAAATACTGCAGGTGCAATAATTTTTGCATCATCAACATTTCTTTTAAGCTTTTTAACACCTGAATTTCTATGTGTTTATCTTGTATCAATGGCAATAGCTCATGCATTAATAGAATTTGTACCATCAATGTTATTAGGTGTACCTGAGGAAGGTACTGCATTAACAATATTACCAGCACATAGAATGGTTTTAAAAGGTAGATCCAAAGAAGCCATTAGAATCGTATCAATTGGAGGATATGGAGCAATTCTTGTTACAATAATTCTTTTACCTGTATTTGCAATTGTACTCCCATTTTTACATGAGATTTCAAAACCATTTACATGGATGATCTTACTTGTTTTTTCAATATATTTAATTTACAAACTAACAAAAACTCTTAGAGCTTTTTCATGGTCATTGTTTCTATTTATAATATCTGGAATTTTAGGATATTTACTTTTTCAAACACCCATATCTTCTGGAATATCATTAATGGCAATTTTCTCAGGATTATTTGGAATCAGCACAATATTATTTAGTTTAAACGAAAATTCAACCATACCACATCAAAATAAATTTTATGAAATTAATCTAGATAAAGATAAAATCAAAAGTATAATAGCTGGTGGAACATCTGGAGCAATATTAGGATTCCTTCCAGGGTTTGGTCCAGCACAAGGAAGTATAATAGCTCAAACTGCAAGTGGTACAAATGATTCAAGTGAGGATCCAACAAATTATTTATTAGCTATAAGTGGATTAAATACATCAGACACATTATTTTCCCTTATAGCTATTTATTTAATTGGAAATCCAAGAAGTGGAATAGCTGTTTATATGTCATATTTAATAAGTGAATTCTCAATTTATCATCTGTTAATATTCACTTTTACATCTTTAATTACAGTTTCTATATCATTGATGATTTGTTTAAAATTAGGAGACAGTTTTTCAAAGTTAATGAAAAATATTGATTATAGAAAATTGTCAATAAGTGTGATTATTTTAATGGTAATGCTGATTTATATATTTGCAGTAGTTTATGATGCTCCAATATTATATTTAACATTAGTTTTAATTACATCAACTGCAATGGGGCTTTTACCTCATTATTTAGGTGTTGGAAAGTCTCATTTAATGGGTGTTTTAATTGTTCCAGCTATTATTATTTATATCCAGATGTTTATTTGAGTTATATTAATAATACATTTTTAGCTATTTTATTAGCTTTTTTTTCTAATTCACTAGAATCAACATTAGTAAAACAATCAATTACACATAAATCAAAGTAATCTTCTTCAAATTTATCACTTAAATCTTCAAAAGAAGAATTATAAACTTTAAAATTATCACCAATAGCTATTTTTTCAACATCTTGAGTTTTTTCAAATTTAAATCCATTGGTTTTAAGATTTTCTAAGCATGTTTTAATAGCTCCACAGTAAATATCATTAAAGATTACCTCAGAAAATCCATACTTTAATAAAAATATTCCTATTGCTCCTACACCACAGGTTGCATCAATAACCTTTAAATTAAAAGCATTATCTTTTAAGTTTTTATTATTTTTTAAATACTTATATAATTTAAATAATTTAGCTTCAGTAGTTGATCCAACTTCAATATTGTTTTTTGATTGTTTTTTATTAATAATTATTTTTTCTAAAGAATTGTCATGTTTAATAAATGTGTTTAAGATGTCTGAACGAATATCACAACCATAAAGCAATGTATAAACTTTAGCATCATGATTTTTATCTAAGATACCTACAGTTTCTTCTGGGTCCCCTTTTAAAACACCTCTAACTTCTCCTATTTCTTTAAATAATCGTTTAGCTATTTTTTCATCAAAATCAGAATGTATTAAAATTATAGAGTCATAAGACATAAATTGAGAATTATTTGGAGAATAGAATACCGTTGGTAGAAATGTTGGTGTATCTTTTCTTAGAGTAGCATCAGTAGGTGCAATGTTTTCTTCAATCATTATTCTTAAAATATGAGCCATTACAATATCTAATGGTCGTTTTCCACACTCACATCTTTTATAATCGTTATGTAACAGATTAAAGTCTATTTCATCTTTTAATGGTGTAAATTTCTTTATAGATATATCTTCACATTTTTCACAAGGTTTTAACCTAGAAATTTTTTTATCTAAATTATCATAACTTACAATTTTTTCCCTACAACATGACAGATTCGAATTCATTGTTAAAAAATCCCATTACCTTAAGTTTTTGATTAGTTTATAATTTTTATAATAATAAGTTTACGATATAATCTAGAATATAAAATAAATATGTTATAATAACTTAATAAATAATATAAAGAATATATAATAAGATTATGATAAATTTATATTAAAATCTATTTTCATATTTTTTATTATTAATTCATACAAACTGTTATAAAAGTAAAATTAAGATAATTTAATAAAAATACTGTTCATTTGATTTATAATTTAAAGTTTATAAATTTCTATATATAATATTTTTTATATAATTTATTTATTTTATATTATACAAATAATCAAAAAACATTACAATTATATTATTTTTTCAATATAAAAAGTATTTTTAAAATTTATATCTCTTTGAAGTTATTTATCAAATTTTTAACTTGTTTTAACTATTTATATTAAAGAAATATTTTTAGATTAAATTATTAAAAATAGCTAGAAAGTAATAAAAAATATATTAAATAGTATTACTAACTTTATAATACCATTAAACTTAGAGGTTTTAAAATGGATAAAATATTAGTTCCAAGTACAAAGAAAGATATTTATGAAAGTTCAGATTTAGTTCCCGAATATAAAATGTTAAAAACAAATTATTCACCTCAAGAAAAGATATTACTTGTAGAATTAAGAGAAAATCTTGTAAATCAAGCAATCAATTCAAGAACTAACAATAGTACAACAAATTCCGATTTATTAAATGATATTAATAATTTCCTATATTTAAAATTAATGAAAAATGATTTAGATATAAAATATGATAAAAACTACTTAAATGAATTGTCTAATAAATTTTTTCAAGATATTATAGGTTATGGAGCTATTGATCCATTAATTAAAGATGATAGCTTAGAAGAAATAATGATTATAGGTGTTAATAAACCTGTTTTTGTCTATCACAGAAAATATGGTATGATGAAAACTAATTTAATATTTAAAAATGAAATGGAGTTAGTTGAATTAATAGATTCTATTGCAAGACAAATTAATAGACGAATTGATCAAGAATCTCCAATATTAGATGGTCGCCTAATTGATGGGTCAAGAGTGAATGCAACAATTAAACCAATATCAGCAGATGGTCCCTCTCTAACAATTAGAAAATTCAAAAAAGATCCATTAACTATTATAGATTTAATTAAATTTAAAACAATATCTTCTGAATTAGCTTCTTTTTTATGGTTATGTATCGATGGAATTGGTGTTAAATCAGCTAATGCAATAATTTCTGGAGGAACAAGTTCTGGTAAAACTACTATGTTAAATGCATTAAGCTCTTTTATAAATCCAAAAGAAAGAATAATCTCTATAGAAGATACTTTAGAGCTTCAAATTCCTCATGATCATATTATAAGAATGGAAACAAGACCTCCAAACATAGAAAATAAAGGTGAGTTAACAATGAATGATCTTGTTAAAAATTCTCTAAGACAACGTCCAGATAGAATAATCGTTGGAGAGGTAAGATCAAGTGAAGCAATTACATTATTCACTGCATTAAATACTGGTCATTCTGTTTTTGGAACATTACACTCCAATAATGCTCGAGAAACTATTACAAGACTTACTAATGAACCAATGTCTGTTCCTCAAATTATGATTTCTGCACTTGATTTTATAATAATGCAAAATAGAATTTATAAATCAAATGGAGAATCTGTTAGGCGAATTAGTGAAGTAGCAGAAATTGTAGGGGTAGAAGAAGGTACAATACAATTAAATAAGATTTTTCAATGGAATCCTGAAACTGATAAAGTTGAAAATATTTCTATTGCAAGTAAAACAATAGATGAGATTTCTAAAAAAAGTGGAATAAATAGTGAGATATTATTTAATGAAATAGCTAACAGACAAATACTAATAGAATACTTAGTTAAGAATAATATTCGCTCTATTTACGAAGTTAAAGAATATATTGAAAAATATTACATTGATTCTGATTTTTTACTAAATAAAATATTATTAAATAGTTAAGGAGGCGTTTCTATTTTAAATAATTTTTTTATATTTATTGGAAACATGCCATTTTTAATTTTAAAGATAATAAAAAATAAGTTTCTAAACTTAAAAAATAATGAGAATAAAAAAATTGATATTATAGAAGTTAAAAGTATCCTCAAAACAAAGCCATTTATATTAGGTTTATTCTTAATTATTTTATTAACTTATTTATTTATTGGTTTTGAAATATCAATGGCTATTACAGTTTTATTTTTTAATATATATTTTTTAATGATATATTATCCAAAAATTAAAGCAAATAGACGATATTCAGATATAACAAATGAATTACCTTATGCTTTAAGACATATGAGTACTGATTTAAAATCAGGGAAAGGTTTACATGATACATTAGTTACTATCTCTAAAAGTGATTATGGATCTTTTTCATATGAGATAAAAAGAGTTTTAGAAGAGATTAAATTTGGAGAATCTAGTGAAACTGCATTACTAAATATGTCAAAAAGAGTTAATTCAAAAGGATTATCTAGAGCTATCGAACAAATTATTGGAACATTAAAAGTTGGAGGAAATCTTTCCAATAACTTAAATATAATAGCAGAGGATATTACATTTGATATACAGATTCAATTAAAAGAATATTCTCAAAAATTAAATGGTTTTATTTTAATTTATACATTCATAGCTATTTTAGGACCAGTAATAATTTTAATAATGTTAATGGCAGCATCAACTGTAATGGGAGATATAATACCCCCAAATTTATTGTTATTATTGTATATATTCTTTTTTCCAATAATTGTTATATTCATGGGATTATTTATAAAAAAATTAGAACCAAATATCTAAATTGATATTTTAGATTGATATTTTAAAGCAGTGTTTAAAGTTGATATATTTTTCACCATATGTACTGTTTTAAATTCATTTTCTGTATCGATTGAAATATTGTAATGTTGAGATGTCCAAAACTCTAATGCTCCATCAAGAGTTTTATGAGTATGAAGATATATTTGACTATAATTTTTTTCTTTAGAAAATAATTCTACTTCTTTTACTAATTTTTTAGCAATTCCTAAACGTCTATATTCTTCATCAACAAATAATCTCCATATACTTGCAGTTGTAAACCTTGAGAAAAGATTTTCAAACTCTTTAAAATTTTTATCATACTCTCTTATAGCTATTGATGCGATAATTTCATTATTTTTTAAATTAATAGCTATAAAAAAATTATTACGGTTGTTATCTAAATAAGTTTCTTTTAATTTAATAATATCTTGATGAAAATTAGCTATATATCCATAACCATATTCTTTTTTAATTTGTTTGAATAAAAAATCTTGAACTAATTTAGTATCTATTTTTAAGTTTTTTAATGATATTATTTCAATCTTCATATTTGACCTTTTGATTATTTAGTAATACTTTTTTTTAATTTACTTAAATAGGAGTATTACTTTTTTTATTTGCTTAAAAAGAGTAATACTTTTTAGAGTAATTTTAAAGAGTTAGTAATACTCTAAAAATAATTTAAACTTGTTTAATATTATTAATTTAGAAAATACTATTTAAAACTTGTTATTTAATTTGAATAGTAAATAAAAAACTATTTAAAATAAGGATTAAAAATTAATATATATAATTTGAATTGGTGAAATTATGAGTTGTTATAAATACTGGGGTAAAATTGAAGAAATAGCTAATGCCCTTTCATCTTATGGAGATTTAGATAAATATGGTGATTCAGCATTAGACAATGTGGATATAAATGATATTGTAAAACATTTAGATGAAGTAGAAGTGATAGCTCATGATAAAACAATAGATTTTGATTCTGCTAAACATATATTAGATGATGAAAAGATGAATAAAGCATTAAAGCTTATTAGAAAATTTTATGTCTATATTGGGTCTCGATTAGAAACAGAAAATGCTTTAAAAATATTAGACTCAGATAATCCTGATGAAACACTAGATTCATTTCACTTTTATGATAGGTATATAGGACTTATTGAAAATGAAAGTCAGCTTGTAAAATTTAATTCAGAAAAAACTTTTGTATTTATTGGTAGTGGACCATTACCTTTAACATTAATCATGTTTAATAGAATATTCAAATGTAAATGTATAGGAATAGAGCTTCAAGAAGATGTAGTTGATTTATCTAGAAAAGTATTAAAAAGATTAGGTTTAGATGAAGATATTAAAATAATTCTTGGAGATGAAAATTCCATAAAAGACATAGAATATGATATTTTAATGGTTGCAGCTTTAGCAGAACCAAAAGAAAGAGTTTTTGCAAATATTTGGGAATTAGTAAATGAAAAGACACCTGTTTTATATAGAACATATACTGGTATGAGAGCTATTTTATATTCCCCAGTTACTGAGAAGGATACAAGAGGTTTTCATAAAGAAGTTATGGTTTTACCAACAGGAAATACTAATAATACTTCCGTTTTAATAAGAAAAATAGTATGAAGAGATATTAATTATTATTAATCTCTTCAAGATATATAACATCATCACAAATTCTTTTAACAAGATCTTTATCATGACTAACTACAAGAAGTCCAATATTTCTCTCTTTAGCTATTTTTGTAACTAACTCCCATATTTGAACTTGAGTAACTGCATCTAACATTGTTGTAATCTCATCACAAATTAAAAATTTTGTCTTAGGTGATAATGCTCTTAAAACAGCAAATCTTTGAAGTTCTCCTCCAGAAAGTTCATTAGGCCATCTATTTAACCAAGATTCCTGAATCCCAAACTCTTTAATTAAATCATGATCTACATCCCAAGATTCTTTCAAAACATCCTTCATTTTCCATTTAGGGTTCATTGTTAATTCAGGATGTTGAAATATCAATTGTACAGGGTTAAAAATATTCTTTTTAGTTTTTTTAACACCATCAATAATAACTTCACCTTCAGATTTTTTAAAACCTGCAAGAATCTTACATAAAGTTGATTTCCCACTACCACTATCACCAACTAAACCTTTAATTTCACTGCTTTTAAGAGAAATGTTTAAATCTTTAATAAGATAATTATCACTAGATGGATACTTAAAACTAATATTTTCTCCTTTTAAAATCATTAAAATTCTCCTGTTTTAAATTCATTAGCTCTATTACATCTAATTTTTTTATCACCAATATCTATTAATTTTGGAATAGTTTCATGGCATATATCAGTTGGATGTTCACATCTTTCAAAGTAAGGACAATATTTAAGTAATTCATCATGTAATGGTTGATGACCTTCAGTTAATTTAAAATCATTTTGAGGTAATGCATGATACAATGCTTTAGTATAAGGATGAATTAGCTTTTCACCATCACCTGTAAAATCACTAGAATTAGCTATTTCAATAACATAACCTGCATAAAAAATAGCTATTTTATCAGCAACTTCTAATGCTGCATTAATATCATGAGTAATAAGTAAAACACCAACATTATCATTAGCCATTTGTCTTAAATGATTCAATGTTTCTTTAATTGATCTTTCATCTAAACCTGGTGTTGGTTCATCAGCTATTACAAGTTTAGGATTAGAAAGAAGTGCAGTTGATACTAATACACGTCTAGCCATTCCTCCAGATAATTGGAATGGATACATATCATCTACTTCTTTAGATAATCCATACTTTTCAAAAACTTCTCTTTGAATAGCTTTTTTTTCTTCTTTTTCTTCTTCAGTGCAATCCCCAATAGCTTGTTCTGAGATTTTCATTAAAGGATCTAAAAATTTAACAGATTGAGGAATTAAAGCTATTTCATCACCACGTAATTTTTCTTTTAAATTTTGATTTAAAGGTTCACCACGATAATGCATTGTTCCACTTAAATTTGCATTACTAGGTAAAATTCCTAAAATTCCATGAGCAAGTAAACTTTTTCCAGAACCACTAGATCCTAGAACTGCTACAATTTCACCTTGAGAAATATCTAATGTTAAATCACTAATAACATCTAAAATATTTTGTTTTAAGCCGGATCCATATTGAATAAAAGATATTGATATATTCGATACTTTTAATAATTCTTCTGACATTTAATCACCTATTCATGAGCCTTTGTTGGATCAAGTAATTTTCGTAAGTTATCTCCGATTAAATCAAATATCAATATAATTAGCAGTAGAGAAAGACCAGGGAAAAATGCTAACCACCAAGCTCCTGTAGCTAAATATTTCATTGATTCTGATAAAATAATACCAATAGCTGGTTCATGAGGAGAAAGACCAAATCCTAAAAATGTTACACTAGCTTCATGCATTATTGCATGAGGAAATATTAAAATTGTACCTAAAATAATCTGTGTTAATACTAAAGGTAAAAAATGTTTCCCTGTAATCCAAAGATTTGATTTTCCAAAACTCTTAGATAATGCGATATATTCAAAAGTATTGATTTGTTTTATTTCAGCTCTTAAAACTCTTGTAAGAGATGTCCAATGACTAACTCCAACTGCAATTATAACACCAAAAAGTCCCCCACCTAAAGATATAGAAACTAAAATTATAACAAGTAAATGAGGTATTGATGCAAATAAATCAATTAACCAGTTTACAAAGCTATCTAAATACTTATTCAATCTAGATACAAAAGTTAAGATAACTGCAATAATTGTACTCACTATTGAAGCAAAAGCTCCTACTTGAATACTAAGACCTAATCCTTTTAATGTTCTTGTAAACATGTCCCTACCCATCCAATCTGTTCCAAAGATATGTTCAAATGAAGGTGGCATATTTCTCATAGGAAAATTAGTTGTTAAAGAACTTGCTTCTATGAAAAAACTATTAATTACAATAGCTATTAAAATTAAAGCAGTAAGTGAAATAATAAGTAAAGTTTTTGTTCTTAGATTCATCTTTTTAAAATAATATGTATTTTTACTTTTATTCACTAGATTCACCTTCTTTTATTCTAGGATCAACAAAATTGTATAATGCATCAGCTATAGCATTACCACAAAATACAAACAAAGTACTAAACAATACAATAGCAAGCAATAATGGAACATCACTCCTTAAACCTGCAGCAACAGCAGCTTGACCAATTCCAGGATAAGAAAATACTTGTTCTACTAAAACTGCTCCTCCAAACAATTCATTAAATGATAAAAATTGCAAAGTTAATGCAGGAAGAATAATATTTCTAATCCCATGTCTTTTAATTAAATTCCAACCATTTTCACCTCTTGCTTTTGCAAACAAAATATAATCATCTGATAAAACATTTACTAATTTATCTCTTGTATACATAGCTATTTGAGCAACACCTAAAAGACTTAAAGTTATAGCAGGCAAAATTAATCTATCTAACCATTCAAAAAAAGTTACATTTTCTGCTAATTTTCCAACAGGAACTCCTAATCCCGTAGGGAACCATCCTAAATCTACAGAAAACACCATAAGTAAGATCAAAGCTATCCAAAAAGTTGGAGCTGCAAGTAAAATATAACAATATACTTTAACGGCTTTATCAATCCAAGTTCCTTTATGCATTCCTGCTAAAACACCAAAAACAAATCCTAAAACACCAGAAATCAGCCATGATGAAAACATTAATGTTAATGATGCAAAAAATCTTTCAGAGATAACATCAATAACTGGAACTCTATATATTAAAGAAGTACCAAAATCACCATGTAACAAATTTCCAAGCCAATTAATTAACTTAGTCGTAATAGGTTCATTAACGCCCCAAAATGCTTCTAATTTAGCTACTTGTTCTGGACTAACAGAAACTTCACCAATATATGACTTTACAGGATCAATAGGGGATAAATCAATTAATAAAAAACTTATTAATGATACTGCAACTAATAATAATACTAATCTTATAAGTTTATATGATAAAAATTTACCTAAACTTTTATAATTCATTATAACTCCCATTAAATTTTTTTCAATTTTACTACCCAATATCTCAATAAAACGATGATAGTAATAATTTATATATAAATAGTCATCAAAAAAGTAATACTTTTTAAGATATTATTAATATATAGAAATAATTTAGTTAAATAATATAAATAATTTTCTAAAAGTCCATTTTTATAAAAAAATAAAAAAATTTAGACATAAATGTCTAAAAATAAAAATACCTATGATTCTACACGTTTCCAATCATAAATATTTCCAAAAATATCTCCACCATGCGGTTGTACAGTTGTAGTATTTTCTGAAATATCTAAAGTATTATCTACAAAATAAGGATAATCAACAAATGATGTCCATAACCATGGTGCATCACCTTTCGGTGAAATTCCAGTAGAACCATCCCAAGATACTTGTGACCAATCAGCATAAGATGCATTTATATCAGTTTTAAATGCTTGGGCCATATGTTGATTCACTGCAGAATTATTGTAACAAGAAGGATTATCATAATCTTGTCCTGCTAATCCACCATAATACTGATGATATAAAGAAGAAGGATCTAAACTTCCATAGCCCCATACAACACCATTTGAAAGTTTACCATTATCAATTTCATCCCAACTTTTTCCTTCAGGAATTACTTCAATACCTAATTCTTTTGCTTGTTCAGAAACAGAAATAGCTATAGCTTGGCGTGTAGTATCTTCAGAATCATATAATATTTTAAAAGATGCTTTAGTACCATTCTTTTCAACAATACCATCATTATCAGAATCTTCCCATCCACCTTCTTTTAAAAATTGTTTTGCTTTTTCACTATCTCCATCTTCAATAGCTGAATCATTATTACTCCATGGTAATACAGGGCCTATTCCATCAAAAGATTTAGATCCATGACCATTTAGCGCACCATCAATTAAAGTTTGTCTATCAATACCATAATTTAGTGCTTTTCTAATGTTTTCATCAGCAGTAACATTATTTCCAATTGGAATACCATCTTCAGTAGTATTACCTGTATCATTTAAAAATGGAAGAGAGATACCTCTTGCATCTACAGAATCTAAAATAACAGAACTCATATTAGTAACATTTTCATTTGCATAAGATAATGGAACTTCAGCTATGTCTACTTCACCATTTTTAGCTGCTGCAAAAGCTGCATCATTTTCTAAAAATAGTATAGTTAATTTTTTAAATTCAGGTTTATCACCATAATAGTCATTATTAATTTCAAGTATAACTTGTTGACCTTTATCCCATTGAACAAATTTATAAGGTCCTGATCCTACAGGATTTTCACCATATGTTCCATTTTCATAAGAATCTTCAGGAACTATACCTATAGAACATAATTTATTTATAAATGTTGAATCACTATCATTTAAAGTAAATTCTACAGTTGTATCATTAATTGCTGTAGCATTAACCATAGAAGATAAATCAGCTGCAGCTCCTGATTCTTTAGCCTTATTATATGTGAAAGCTACATCATTAGCTGTCAAAGTAGTATTATCATGAAATTTAACACCATTTTTTATATTTACAGTATATTTCTTTAAATCATCATCAACAGAATAACTTTCAGCTAAATCATTTTTTAGTGACATATTATGAGTTCTTTTAAGTAATGTACTTTGAACTAATGGTTCAGTTTCACTTGCCCAACCTTGGATAGGATCAAAACCAGTTTCAGGTTCTCCTCCATGAGCACCAACAGCAGTAACTAATTCATTAGGATTTCTATCAACAGAAGATCCTCCAAAAAACATAGTAGCTCCAATGATTCCTATAACAATAACAACTGCTAAAACTATTAAATATTTTTTATTCATCTATATTCTCCTTAATTTTATTGCAATAGTATTACTATTTTTTAAAAAATAATATAATAGTAATACTAATTCATAAATAATTATTATTTAAGTGCAATAAGAAATAATTGAATTTAAACATATAAAAATCTTTCTAAAAAATTAATCCTAAAAATTAAAATTTTAAAGGTTAAAAAAGAAAAGTAAAATAATTAGTTAAAAAAAGATTCTAATCCTTTTGAAGCTAAGAGTTCAGAAAATAGGCCTTCAGGAGTCATAACAATATTGCCTTTAGAATATTGACTCAAAGCAGTTTCAATCATTTTAGCTCTTTTATTTGGATCCTGAGCAGATTCAGAAACAGCTTTAGCTACTTGTGCAACTGCATCCCCTCTTGAAAGACCATCAGAATCCTGTTCATCCCTTATAAAATCAATCCCTGACCCTTCAATTGGTTGCCCATTAACTTCCAAAGGACTTGCAGCATTTAAAATAGCATCTAAAGCTTCTGAATTAACAGCTACAACTGCATCAATAGATTCATTAGTATTATATTCAACAATTTCTTTTGCATATTTCATAGACTGTTTATTATCTTCATACCAAAAAGAATCATGCAATAATAATTTAGATCCAGCTCCTTGCTCTTGTGCTTCTTGAGGCTCTTCAGCCGTTGGATGCGTTAATCCAGAAGGATATATAGGAGTATAATTCGTTAATGTTCCATTGTTTAATTCAACAATAAAAGCCATATCGCATCCTCCCATTCCAGGACGCTTTTCTCCTTCATCAATAGCACAAACTAAAATATTTTTTTCACCAGATGAAAGTTCTCCCCCACCAGATAAAAATAATAGTCCTGCAGTAACAATTATTAATCCAATTAATATTACTAACAGATTTGCAATAATAAGTTTTTTAGTACGTTTCATAAAATCACATGAATAATAAGAAATTTAATGTTTCAATTAATACCAATAAGATATTAACCTTTAATTTATTCTTAATTATATTTAAATATTATTATATTATTAAAAGAATTAAATATCTATTTACACCCATTTTAATTCGATAATGGTTATTTTAATGAAATAAACAGAGATAAGACGTGTTTAAGAAAAAATATAGAATATCTTTCTATTTAATTTAAAAATTAAAAACTTATTTATATAAGTTTTAAAAAATTTATTTATACCTAAATTTTAGTATTTTTAAAATAATATTTAGGTTAATTTTAATTTAATAGGAAGTAAAAAAATGATAAAAAAAATAGAAGATATTGACATACATAAAGGTGCTTTATTGTTTGCTGGAGGTATTGCAGCAGCAATAATTGCTAAAAAAGCTTTAGAAAGTAAAACAGTAAAAGATGCTGCAGTAGATATTATGGCAAAAGCTATGGTATGTCAAAAAGAAGCAGAAGAAACTTTCCAAAACATGAAAGAAGATGCTGAAGACATATGTCAGGAAGCAGAAGAAAAAAACAAAAAATCAATATATGTTGAAGAAAAACCTAAAAAATAAATATATTTTTCTTAGAGACATTATATGAAGTTTAAAATAGCATATGATAAAGAAACTAGGCTTCGAATAAGATTAGGTCGGTCTGGTTTTAATCAAAAAGAAGGATATGGAATAGCTGAATTAATTCTTAAAAAGAGATGTGTGAATAATGTTGTTACATCTCACACAAATGGAAGTATCCTTATTGAATATGATAATCGTTCTAATAGAGAAAACTTATTAAGATTTATAGAAGGAATTGGATATCAAGATATTTACGAAGCTGAAGGTAATGAAGAAGACTCTTTAAGAGCTCTTGATAACGAATTTTATTTTAAAATAGCTAGTAAATTATTTAAAAGATTATTATTTAAAATATTTGTTCCATATCCAGTGAGAATTGGAATTACCCTATTTGAATCAATTCCTTATATTAAAGCAGGTTTGAATAGTTTACTTTCATTTAATGCGAATGTTGAACTTCTTGACAGCCTTGCAATAGCTGGTTCATTAATTGATAGATCTTTTGATTCTGCATCATCTATAATGTTCTTATTATCTATTTCAGATTTATTAGAAGATTATACGATGAAACGTACTAAAAATACTTTAGAGAGTAGTTTAGCTTTAAATATTGATGATGTGTGGATTGTTACTGATAAAGGAGAAGAAATCAATACTCCTCTCTCAAAAGTTATTAAAGGGGATAAAATCAAAGTGAGGACTGGTGAAATTATTCCAGTTGATGGTAATGTTTGTGATGGTGATGGAATGGTTAATGAAGCTTCAATGACTGGTGAACCTTTAGCTATACATAAAAGTAAAGGAAAAACAGTACATGCTGGAACTGTCATTGAAGAAGGATCAATAACTATCGAAGTTGAATCTGTTAATGAAGAAACAAGAATAAATAAGATTGTTAAATTAATTGAAGATTCAGAAGATTTAAAAGCTAATGTTCAAAGTAAAGCTGAAAAATTAGCTGATAGTATTGTTCCAATAAGCATACTTACAACTTTCTTAACCCTTATTATAACACGTGATTATCAAAAAGCATTATCTGTTTTAACAGTAGACTTTTCTTGTGCTATAAAATTAGCTACACCCCTTGTTGTTATATCAGCAATGAGAGAAGCTTCAAATCATAAAGTTTTAATTAAAGGTGGAAAATTCTTAGAAGCATATGCAGAAGCAGATACCATTGTATTTGACAAAACTGGAACTTTAACTAATGCTTCCCCTAAAGTTGCTAAAGTTATTCCTTTAGGTGAAAATTGCCGTGCCGATATTCTTAGAATGGGTGCTTGTATTGAAGAACATTATGCACATAGTGTTGCAAGAGCTATTGTAAAAAAAGCTGAAGAAGAAAACTTAAATCATGAAGAAGAACATGCTGAGGTTAAATATATTGTTGCACACGGTATTGTAACACATTATGGTAACAAAAAAACAATAATCGGAAGTAAGCATTTTGTTGTTGATGATGAAAAAGTAAAATTCACTAAAGAACAAGAAGAAATAGTTAAAATACATGAAGATGATTATTCAATAATATATTTAGCTATTGATAGAAAATTAGAAGGCATATTTTGTATTGAAGATCCTGTTAGAAAAGAAGCTAAGTCTGTCTTAGAAAAACTTAGAACATTAGGTATTAAAAACATAGTTATGTTAACAGGAGATAGTGAAAATGCTGCAAAACATGTTGCGAGTGAATTAGGAATAGATAAATATGAATCACAAATTCTTCCAAATGATAAATCTAAAATTATAGATAAAATAAAATCAGAAGGAAGTAAAGTTATAATGGTTGGAGATGGAATCAATGATTCTCCTGCATTATCTAATGCAGATGTTTCTGTATCTATGAAAAATTCATCAGATATAGCTCGTGAAGTAGCTGACATTTCTCTTATGTCCGATGATTTAAATGAGCTAATTACACTTAGAATTCTTAGCCAAAATATGTTAAATAAAATTAATAGTAATTATAGATTAATTGTTGGAATTAATTCTACTCTGATTGCATTTGGAATACTTGGAATTATAAACCATACAACGTCTTCATTATTACACAATTCATCTACAATGGGAATCGGTCTTTTAAGTACTAGACCTCTTCTTGATGAAAAAGAATCTATAGAAGAATCTTAATATTCTTCTTTATTTTTTTAAAAAAAACAGTTTTTATATTGCTAGAATAATACCTATAAGAGCACCAGAAACAGTTGCAATTAAATTAACATGCTCATTTTTTAATAATCCTCTTCTTTCAAGTACTGCACCAAGGATACTATCAACAAAACAACCGATAGTTCCTGCAATAACCGCTACCTTAATAGATACAAGAGGATCAGGAATAATTCCTAAAATAAATCCTACAATACCTATAATTCCAGCACCGACAACACCAACTGCAGTACCCAATATAGAAATAGCCCCATCAGTCCCAGGTTCTACTTTTTTAAAGGTAGTTATCAATCTAGGCTCTTTTAAAATCCCAATTTCACTAGCTAAAGTATCAGAAGTTGCTGTTGCAATAGCTCCAATAAATCCCCCAGCAAGAGGCAAATAATAACTTCCAAAAGCAGCCATCATAAAAGCAACAATACCATTTGAAATTACATTAACTGCATTTCTGCGACCTTCATACTTACCAAGGTTCTTTTTATAAGGTTTTGCAAATTTTGTTGCAAAAAGACTTAAAATTAAAAATAAAAGAATAATAAGAAGCCAAGATATTCCAGCTGAAAAAATAATAACAAAACCCATAGCAAACATAAAAACAGACCCTAAAAAATCTAAGGCCCTATGTTTATAAGTTAAAAATCCTAAAATAAAAAGAATTACTACATATCCCCCGTTAATCATTAAATCTTCAGCCATAATCCCACCATAGCTTTTTAAAAAATAAAATATAAAAATAAAATATAAAAATAAAAATACAAGTAAAGTATTATTCTAATACTTTACTTTTAATAATCTCTACCCTTTTAAGTGGATATATTTTTTTAGCCCTATGATAAATCTCTGAAGCTAATTTTCCATTAACAGTAGATTCAATAAGCTCTTCAAAGCTTTTTTCTTCAGCTACATTAGTTAATAATTCTTCAATAGCTTCCCTCATATATTTTTGTTGAGAAGATTTAGATCTTCTAGTAGTTACAGCTAAAGTATGAAGCTTAATATTATAATCATCTTTTGTTTTTACAGGTGTTGAAACATCAATTCTACTAGTTCCTCTTCTAATCATACTTCTAACATAATCAGTAGTGGTTTTATGTCCTGTGAATTTAGTGTTAGCCATATCTCCTGCGACATTATCTACTTCAAATCTTAGTTTAATATATTGTTTAGAAAAATCACCAGTTAATTCTCTCATAGTAACTTCTACTCCCCTACCTACGAGAAAATCAGGATCTCTTGAAGGAGTTTCACCAATCTCTTTATCTCCAAATCCAACAGGAGTTTTAATTGTATACCAAGATTTTTCTTTCCATGTATCACGTACTCTACGTCTTGCCTTTGCTTTTGCCATCATATCACCTTTTTTATATAATTAAAACAATATAGCTATAGCTAAATGTTTTTTAAAATTTTAAAAAATCATTAATACTATGAAATCCTTTAATTTAATAAATAGAATATAAAATAAACTGTTAAATCTGATTTCACAGTTAAAATCATAATATTTTACAAATAGATTAATGTGGAATCAATCCACGTTATTTTAAAGAATATTTTACGAATAAGTTTTAAGAGTTTTAAAACCCGCCCAATAAGGTTATTAATAATTTTTTTATTTATTATATTTAAAAGTTTTTAAAAAAAGACGTCGGATAAGATTGAGAAATTGCTTTCTCGCACTCTCCTAAGAACGGCTCGTGTCACTTTCATGACAAGTCCGCTCAAGCAAATCTTTATCTGTTAACAATTCAATGCTCGATTTTTAAAATAATCAGATTTACTCTCATC
>JAHKLT010000066.1 GCA_020854915.1 Methanobacteriaceae archaeon
TGTTGTATCCAAAATTCTCGTATAATTTATCTTGCAAGGATTTATTTGGATATATCCTAATTTTATAAGATTTCACTACTGTTTTCATAGTCTTTTTTTGTTTTTTGTATATATTTTATCACAGTTTCTAAGCCTACTCCACCAGTAGTAAGATATGAAGTATCCTATTTTCCAAAAAGGATTCTTTCCAAAGTTTCTTCCTAATCTCAGGATATTAATTTTTTTTATTAAACGACGAGTGTCGGACAAAAAATACCTTTTTCAAGAAAGATGTTTCTTCAAATCTCAAATAAAGGATTAATCTATCGTTTTAAGAAAATAATTTTGAATTTTGGCCGACCCTCACGACTACTAGCTGATTTGTAAGCATTTATGAATTTTAATAGTTGTATTTGAGGTTATAGTTTTAAATAACAAATAGTATATGGCCTGATTCAAAATTTAGATTCTTCTAAAAACTATGTCATAAGTTAGAAGCATCCTTATTAAATATTATCAATGAGTCTATTGAATATTTCAGGAATTATTACTATATCTTATGTATTTAATACACAAGCACCATGATGATATGTCAACTTATATACTGAATGTCGATTCTTATCTAAATCATGACCCATAGGTACTTATATTTATTTTAAACTATTTAAAACTTTTGATTCAAATCATAATACTGAAATTCATCTATGACTGAAATATTTCATTAAGATTCAGTCATAGTATTCTTTCGGGTCTAAGATAAACATAAAAGAATTTTTAAAATCAGAAATATAAATAAGTTATTTATATAATTCTTTTAAAAGATCAATAGCTATTTTATCATTATTCCAAGCATTAAATGATGAATTAATATAAAATAAAGCTTCACTTTCATCCCCCATACTATAAAATTCAGGAGGATCTTGAGGAATTTTCTTTTTACCAATTAAATAAGGAACAACATATTCATTAGTTGCAATAGCTTCATCATATAAATTTTTAATAATCTTTTTATCATCTTTACTTTTTATTGAAAATAATAATTTTGAGAAATTCCAATTTGCAGAATATTCTTCATCAAAAAAGTCAAGTAAATCTTTAACTTCGTCTAATTTATTTAATTCTAATAAATAATCAATTAATAAATATCTAACACCTTGATTATCTTCTGGATTTAATTCTAAACAATATTTTAATTGATTAATAGCTCTTTCTTTTTGATTTTCATCCCATAACATCCTACTTAGTGTAAATAAATTAGTCATAAACGGGCGAGTTTCATGCATTCCCCAAAAAAAGCCTTTATATTCTTCAAAATATTCTTCACCCTTAGTATTTTTGAAAAGCTCAATAGCTCTATCATAATCTTCAATTGTTTCTAAAGGATTGTTTTCATCAATAACATAATCTTCAAATAATTCAATATCATCTTCTTCAAAATCGAAATCAAAAAAAGAACTATCTGATTTTTCATTAAAGATTTCATTGAATAAACCATAAGCCATTTCTTCAGGCATAGGAGTTGAAATAATATCTAAAAACATCGCAGTATCTTTTTCATTTTTACCTTTTAAAAATTCTTCTTTAATAAATGATTCTAAATTTTTATCATCATCTCCTAACTGCTCAGCAATTAAACTTAATAAATTTATATTACTTTCTTCTTTTTCTTTTAAAAAAGATTCAGGAATCATAAATCCATTATCCATAACTACCATTCCTTTATCTTTCATTTGAGAAGTAGAAAATTCCTTATCAAAATGTTGCATTTTAAACATTTCTCTAATTCTTTTTGCTTTATCACCAACAGTTGATTTTTTAGTTCCAAAGTAATCACATATGTCATCAGCACTTAAATATGGACTAAAAGAATCATCAAAAAGAAAATTAATTTGACCTAATGCATATACTACACCACTTGCCCATATTTCAAGTTTACCTCTTTTAAATGGAACATCATGTTTTCGCCCCATTTTTTTAACTAGTTTAATAGAAAGGTCTTTATATTCTTCATCAAGGTGTTTTTCACAAAAAGCTTTAACCATTTCTAATAATTTATCTTCTTTTAATTTAATTTCTTCTTTAGACATCTTATTACCTTTTTAAAATTTTTAAATTCTTATTATTCTTTCTATTATTAACCATATATAAAGAAATTTTTAATTAAAAATATTTTTCATCAAGTAAAATAATTTTTTTAAAATGATTATTAATAGCTTATTTTTTTAAAATAGCTATTTTGAAAAGAATTTTATAAATTTTTCATCAAGTAAAATGAAAAATTTTATATTTAATAAAAAACAAATTATATTTTAATGTATGAACCTAATTTCAACTATACTCAAGATATAGTTAATAATCTAATTAAAATAGAATCTGCAAAAGAAATTATTAATAATGCTAAAATAATTCCATCATATGATTTATTACTTAAAAATAAAGCTATTATTGAAACAACTTATAATTCTACATCTATTGAAGGAAACATTTTAAATCTAAAACAGGTTGAAAACTTATATAATTCAAATCAAAAGATTAATAATATTTCAAAGTCTGAAAAAGAGGTTTTAAATTATTTTGAAGTTTTAAAAAATTTTGATAAGTATATTGAAATTTATCCTAATTTTTCTAAAGATCTTATTTTATCATTTCATAAAGATATTTCTAAAGGCCTTTTAAATAATCCAGGTGAATTTAGAGAAAGTCGTGTAGTTATAGGAAATTTAAAAACTGGAAAACTAAATTTTGTACCACCAGATTTTAATAAAGTTTCATTTTTAGTTGATAATTTAATTCATTGGTTAAATCAAGAAAATAATTTATCACCAGTATTAATTAGTGGAATTAGCCATTATGAATTAGTTAGAATTCATCCATTTATTGATGGTAATGGTAGAACTAGTCGTGCATTTTCTACATATATTTTATATTTCAGAGGATTTGATTTTAAAAAATATTTTACTTTAGATGAATTTTACAACACAGATAGAGAAAAATATTACAGTGCACTTAGATCACCTGATAAAACTAATGATTTAACAGAATGGTTAGAATATTTTACCACTGGATTTTTACAATCAATTGAAAAAATCAAAAAAGAAATTTTACATTTATCTAAGATTACAAATAAATTTAATAATAAATTAGAACTAAGTGAAAAAGAAATTATAATTTTAGATTATATTGATGAAAATGAGTCTATTAAAAATAAGGAAATACAAGAATTATTTAATATATCTTCTCAATCCTCACATAATTATCTTAGTAAGCTTATTAAAAAAGGATTAATTAAATCTGTAGGAATTGGAAGAAATACTCACTATATTTTAGAAAAATAATTTTCATCAACTTATTTTTTTATTTTTCATCAAGTAAAATTATTTTTATAATATGGTTATAAATTGTTATTTTTTAAAAATAGCTATTTTTAAAGGATTTTTATAAAATTTTCATCAAGTAAAATTTTCTGTTTTCATCAGTTTTCTTAAAAAAAATGTGTTAAAACATATGTCATTTTTGTTGATTACGTATCAAAATGGTTAACTATAAACTGCTGTAATAATTATAAAACTTTGTTTAATTAATTGTATTATTGATTTTCTAGATTTTTCTAATGTTATATTTTTTATCTGAAGCAGTTATTCGGAATTTCCAAATAACTGAATTTTCAGAAATTTTTTTATTTTTAGAAATATTTTTAAATTTTTATTTTTAATCAGATATTTTATTGAAAATTGCATACATTGTTTTTTGTTTTAACTATGATATTCTTTTCAATTATAAAATTTCTTTTAACTACTATTTCAAAACAGACTAATATTATTAATAAAGAGAAAATATATTTTAGATATTAAATCAAATTACAAACTAGGATATTTTTAATAAAGCAATATAAATCATTTTGAAAAAAATTAATAATTAAATTTAAAAATAATTAATACATATATTAAATTAATTATTTATTTTTAAGGAAAATTAATATGGAAAAAGTAGTAGAAGATTTTAAAGAAATTCTAAGAAATTACAATGAAGAAAAACAAAAACCATTCAAAGATAATCCATTAGCTAATAAAATGAGGAAGGAATTTAAAGATGATTTTAAAAGAATAATTATGGAAATTGTTGATGGAAATCCTTTATATCATGTGCAGATTTCTCCAGGGAAAAATAATTGGGCTAACTATCCTTGGGCTGGTTTTAGAAATTATGAAGCTGCTAAAACTTATCAAGAAGGCTTAACTGTAGTATATGCATTTGATATTAATAATAAAAAAATAACTCTTAGGATTATTCAAGGGTATGATAAAACTTCTTCAGAAATTACTCAAAAAAGAACGGAAAAATTAGTTGAAATAGTTAAAGAAAAATTTCTAGATATTTATGATAAATATATTAAGGATTTTGATTTATCAAATAATAATGTACCATATAAAGATTATTATTTAGATAATTTAAATTCAGATGAGTTTTTAAGTGATTTAAAAAAAGCTATTGAAATTTATGAATATTTAATTCCAAAATATAAAGAAATTATAGAAAAAGAAGATTGTGATTTAGTTGTTAAAGATTTTAAAGAAATTTTAACTAACTATGGGATTGAAAAAGAAAAACCTTTAAAAGATAATTCTTTTGCAGAAAAGATGAGAACTGAATTTAAGAATCATTTAAGTAATTTAGTTTCAAATATTACAAATGCAAATATTAATTATGATGTTAAAGTATCTCATGGTTCTATAAATTGGGTTAATATTCCATGGGCAGGAATTAAAAACTATAAATCTGCAAAAACATTTAAAGAAGGATTATATTTAATTTTTACTTTTAAAGATGATGAATCTAATATTTATTTATCTCTAGATCAAGGAAATAATAATCCTGATGAGGAAACAAGAATAAAAATAGCAAACCATTTAACTTCAAATTTAACAAATTTACCAAAAGGTTTTACAACTTTAAAAGATTCTAAAATTCATCCAGATAGCATTATTTCTAAAGCATATTCTTATGATTCATTAAATTCTGATGAATTATATAAAGATTTAACTTATTTGATAAGTATTTATGAAGATTCAATTCCTAATTATAATAAAATTATTAAAAAACTAAAAATTAATCCTAATCCTAAGTTTACTGATGAAAATATTATAAATATTGAAAATAAAAATATTTGGAGAATTGCTCCAGGATCTATAGATATTGCAGCTAAAGCATGGGAGTTTTTTAAAGAAAAAGAATATATTGGTATTGGTACATGGGGTAGTGATAAAGGTGGTCAAAATGACTTTGATTATAGGCAATTTAAAACAAAGGAAGATATTGATAAATATTTAAAACCTTTTTATGAAAATGAAACAAAAAATAGTCAAGCTCCTTCAATGATATGGAATTTTGTTCATGAAATGAAAGTTGGAGATATTGTAATTGTTAATATTGGAAGATCTTACTTTAATGGTATTGGAATTATAACAAGTGATTATATTTCTCCTGATGAAAATCCTGATAAAAATGAATTTGAATTAAATCATAGAAGAAATGTTAAATGGTTAATCACAGATAAAATTCCTGTTAAAAAGAATCTTTTTGTAAGATCTACAATTAGTAAAATAAATTTCATTAAATGGAATAAAATAATAAGTTCATATGGGAAATCAACACCACAATATACAACAAAATTAATAAGTTATTTATATAATGCCTTTAAAAAAGAATTTTTAGATACAAATAAGGGTTTAAAACATTTTGAAAGGTATACTACAGATAAAATAGCTATTAATAAAGATTTTAATGAAATTTTTCATAAGAAATTAAATGGACAAGAAGTAAGTGATGATATTTGGGATAAAATATTAAGCCCTAAAAAAAGCCTTTTTAAAGCATATGGTAATTCTAAATTGTTATTTGAGAAAAATTATGAATTATCGGAAGAAGAACTTGATGAAACTGCTAATTTATATTTTGATACTATAAAAGAGTTAAAAGATAATGATTCAAATTTAGAAGTTCAAAAAAAGATTTTAAAAAATTATAGTCAAAATAAATTTAGTAAAGGTTTTAAAACAGGACTTTTAAGCCCTACTTTGTATTATTTAGATAACAAGTTTTATGTAATAAATAAAAAAACAATTGATTCTATTAATTTATTTAATTTATTAAATAACAATATAAAGCCCATTGATAGTGAATTAACAAGTTATATTAAAAATAATATCATATTACATCATAATTTAATAGAATTATCAGACTATGTAGATAATTTAGATGATTTTAGATATTTTGATATGTTCACACATTGGTTATGTAGTTCAGATTTAGGTAATTATGCAAGAGATAAACCTTTGCCTCTTGTTGGTTATTCAGATATTGAAGAAGATAGTGAAGAAACAGAAATTTCTGAAGAATTAAACTTAAAACCAAAATCAATAGAAACAAATCTTAAAGTTCCTGAAAATGTTTTAAATAAATTATGTGCTGCACTAAATTCTGGAAAACATATAATTTTAGATGGTGCACCAGGTACTGGTAAAACAGAATTAGCTATTGATTTAGCAGAAAATTCATCAGATAATGCTTCAATTGATGGTTTTATTATCACAACTGCAACATCTGATTGGACTACATTTGATACAATTGGAGGACTCATGCCTGATAAAGAGGGTAAATTGTATTTCAATGAAGGTAAATTTTTAGAAGCTATAAGACATAACAAATGGTTAATAATTGATGAAATTAATCGTTCAGATATTGATAAAGCATTTGGTCAGTTATTTACAGTTTTATCTGGTCAAAGTGTTGAACTTCCATACAAATCAGAAAATGGAGAATCAATTAAAATAGCTATTTCAAAAGAATTAAATAGCTATTACTCAGAAGATACTGCAACGTACTTTATTGGAAAGAATTGGAGAATAATAGCTACAATGAATATTTATGATAAAGATTCATTATTTGATTTATCTTATGCATTTATGAGGAGATTTGCATTTATTAATATTGACTTACCTGAAAACAGTGATTTTGAAGACTTGATTGATATATGGGGTGATCAATTAGAAATTGAATATTTAGATAAGCTAAAATACCTTTTACCTTTAAATGAATACAGAGAAATTGGTCCAGCTATTTATAAAGATATGATAAAATATATTCAATTTAGAAAAAATTTAGGAAATCACGGTGAAATTATGGAAGAAGCTATATTGAGTTATATAGTTCCTCAATTTGAAGGACTTAACTATGACAAGATTAATAAAATCTGTAATTTATTTGAAGATAAAGAGATTATGACTCCCAATATTGAAGCTGCTTTAAAAAATTTAATAACTTACTAGGTATCATTTTATGAATGAAAATATTTGGTCTGAGTTAGAAAAATCAGAAATAAAAAAAGAAATTGAAGATTATTTCCATCTTTATTTATTTAAGGGAAATTTTTTAAATATTCAAAATGGAATTTGTGAACTTTTTAATTTAAAAAAGAAAGAATTTGAATCATTAAAAGCAGCACATTTTTTATTAAGTAGGGAATTAAAAGAATTTATTGAAGTTTTACCTCAATTACTTAGAAATCTTACTCATTCAACCTTAAAAGAAAAAATAGAATCACGAGGAATTATTAAAGGTCGAGTTGATTGGAATTATACTTATAAATCAAGGTATACCTTAGGTTATAATGATCCAAGTTTATTTGTTTGTACTCCTCCATTAAAATCATATGATTTATGTGAAAACCAAGTTTTAAAGTTTTTAATTGAGAAAATTATTTACCTTTATGAAAATCCATTACAATTTATTAAAAATATTGATGGAATAAAAACAGACTGGCATAGTATTATAAGTTCTAGGTATTTTAAAGCTGAAAAAGCTATGAATAATATTTATTTTAATAATATTTCATCAGTTAAAGCAATATCACCTAAACATTTAAGAAAAACTCAAAATAATAGGAATCAATACTATAAAAAAGTAGCTAATTTATATAAATTATATGAAGAGCTATTTATTAAAAATACTTTAGAAAAATTAAAAGAATTACTAAGTAAACAATTAATTAAACCAGCTAGTGATGATACATTATATGAATTATTTGTATTTTTTAAACTAATAAGCGCATTAGATTATGATAAAATTAATTTAGGATTATTAATGCCTGGAAATGATTATTCTGTTAAATATGAAGATGATGATATAAAATTAAAAATATATTATCAAAATACTCCAACTATTTTTTATGAAAATTCTAAATATAAAAATATTTTTGAAAATTATCAAATAAATGCAAGTTTAAAACGCCCAGATATTATTTTAGAGTTTGAAAAAGATAATAAAAAGATTTATAGGATAATAGAAGTTAAAAGAACAAAAGAAGATAGCTATTTAAGAGAAAGTGTTTATAAGGTTTTAGGATATTTAGGAGATTTTGATGGAGTTCCTTTTACTGAAGATATTCCTGGAGTCATAATTTCTTGGAAAAGAAAAGGTTATTTAAGTAAAAAAGCTTTTAATGAAGATGTTTTGGTTTTAAATAAAAAAGAATTTTTAGAAAAAATAAATATGATATTAAATATATGTTGTTGATTTAAAGAAAGTAATTTTCTTTTATAGGTAATTACTTAACTTTTTTTAGAAATGTTTTTTTCCATTCTTCGTAGAATGAAGTTTTTTCTATAATTTCATAAAATATTTTATGGAATTGTTCTTTTAATGTTTCTTTTGATTCATAATAATACCTACTTATTCTTTTTTTTGACAGTTCTCCATACTTGTTCTATTGGATTTAATTTTGGAGAATAAGGCGGTAAAAAAATTAATATTAATTATTTCACACATTTCTTCAATTAGTAAAGTATTTGTGAACACTGTAATTGTCTAATATTATATGTATTTTGCATTCATTGGAGCATTGAGAACGTAAATATTAAATTTATTGTTTTTAATAGTTTAGTTCTTTTTATGTGGTCGATTTTTCTTTTATTTTCTAAGCTTTCTTTTTGACATTATTTTTTAATTTTTTTTAGCAATTTCATTAGTTGATAAATCTTTGTTTTCTAGTTTTTTATTAATTTTTGCTATGAATTTTTTTAAAGATGTATTATTTTCTTTCATGATGGATTTTATTTTATTTTTTGTTAATTTTGAGTTTTTTAAAGAATTTTCAAGAATATCGATTAGTTCTTTAGATTTTGTATTTGCTAATCTTGTTTCTATAAAATATCTACCTATTTCATGTGCTTTTGACGAATTTGAAATAGTTAGGTGTGAATTTCCATTTTATAGCTTGTGCTTCAAGAGTATTAATTTTAAATTTAAGAGGATTTTTAATTGCAATATTCTTTTTACCTTTTTTACATAAAGTTCTATCAGTATTAGGAGTATTCTGTATTGTTAAACCATCAAAAAACATTATAATATCGTTGTTTTCTAAATCTATTTCTTTTAGTTTTTTTTTAAGCTAATCTTCAGCATCCTCTGACATTTTTTGAAAATTTAGGATATACTTTAGTATAAGTATATCCAAGCTTTTTTGTGATTACACCAACTTGTTTCATACTATAATCAACTTTAAAATGATTTTTAATGATATTATGCACATCTTTCATAGAAAGATTGCTTTCAGACATTATAAGTTCATCTAATTCTTTTAATTGTTTGTCAGATAAAAATCCTGGTCTTCCACCAGCATATTTAGGCATTAATCCTTCAAAACCTTCGTCATTATATAATTTCAACCAATTATGGCCACTTTGTTCTGTAATTCCTATGAATTTCGAAGCAGATTTTATATTACTTCCTTATAATAGTTGTTTAATAAAATATAATCGTTTTAAAACTTTAACAGAAATTTCATGTTCTTTAATCAGCTCATTAATTTCTTTTTTATTTAAATGAGGTTTAACTTTAAATTTACTTTTTCCCACCATAAATAAATATATTAAACTTCATTATTAAAAAATGTTTGGTTACTAATTATAATACTAAATATCATAACGTTTATTTGCTTTTTGTTCCAAAATATACGCCTAAATTAAATCCCACTGAAACTCCTATGAAAGAAATAAAAAGATATTTATCACCTTTATTTCTTGAAAATGCAGAAAAAATTAAAGAAAAAGTAATTGAAGAATCTGAAGAATTTAAAAAAAAACAACTAAATGTGCTGTAAATTGGATAAATAATCATTGAATAAATATAAATTAATAATGATAAACTTTACCATAATGACTATAAAATTAAATAATATAATTGAAACTAAAAAAGATAATGAAAAAATCAACGCAGATATAAAAAAATTAAAGGAATTAATAGACTATTTAAATGATAATAATAATTTCAATGATAATATAAAAGAATTTAATTCTGATTATTTAAAAAATACTAAAAAAAATTTAGAATCTATTAAAATCAAATTAGAAATATCGGATAATGATAAAAAAAGATACCAGCTAATAGAAAAATTAACATTAATTAAAAGTAAAATTTTAGATATTAAAAAAACTGAAGAAGAATTATTAATTAACACTAAACAATTAAATTATGCAAATAATTTATACATTGTTTTCAAATCCACTAAAAATAATGAAATTCAGCTGATTTTTGAAGACATTAAAAAAGATTTAGAAGAATTTTACAATTTCATACATCCTAATGAATCAAATAAAGATATTGAATTAATAGTGGATGATTCAAAAAATATTGTAAATTTAAAAATAAACTCTTTTAATCAAGGAAAAGAAAATCCTAGAGTCTATTCAAGTGAAGGACATCTAGATACATTAGGATTATGTATTTTTTTAGCTTTTGTTAAAAGATTCAATAATAATATTCCTTATATTCTTTTAGATGATGTTGTTACAACTGTTGATGCAAAACACAGAGAAAGAATAGCTAAATTACTTTTTTCAAAGTTTAGTGATAAACAATTTATTATTACAACACATGATAAGCTTTGGTACAGGCAAATGTCACAAATGATTGGTCCTTATAGTTTAAATAGTAAAAATTTTAAAATATGAAATTAATAAGTGGAATAGTGATGATGGAATTATTTTAAAAGGCCATAAAGATAGCTGGCAAATTATTGAAGAAAAATTAGATAGTGGAGATAAAATATGTGCTGGAAATTTAGCTAGACAATACTATGAAGAAGTTTTAGAAAATATTTGCCGCAATATTAATGCAAAACTACCATTACAAAGTTCAGGATATACAGTTTGTAATTATAGACAAGCTATAACGCCTCGTTTAAGAGAAATTTTTAAAAAAATTAAAAATGAGGATAAAAAAGCAGAAATTGATTTAGCATTTCAAAAATTAGATAGTTCTGTAATAGGCAATATGCTATCACATAATAATCCTTTAAGTTTAAATATTTCAATGGAGGAGGTTAGAACTTTTTGTAATAATGTAAATAATTTAAAAAATGTATTTTCATGTGATTGTAATAGATATTTAAGATATTATTCCTCCCAAGAAATATTATCTTGTTCTGGACCATGTAAAAATCCTGTAAGGTATTTTAAAATTGATTAATACTTAAAAAATATAAGTATTTAAATAATAATTAAAACAAAATAAGTTTATGGATAATAAAGATGTTATTATTGTTGGATTAGTTATTTTACTTATAATCATCTGTTCTACAATAATTTTTGTGGTGCTTCCTCAAAATAATGTGGATTCTAAAGAATTAATTAATAATACTTCTAGTGAAAATATGGATATGTCTAATCAATCTATAAATGAAGTAGAAGAAGTTTCAATTCCTAAGGCAGAACAACCATCTGCTTATGGGAATGTTGCAGTTACATTTGAAGAAGCTAATTCTAATTTGGCCCATACCCCAGATTATGCAGCAAGAGAAATGTTTAATAGTTGTGATGAAAATGGAGATGGAATTCTTTCAGGTCAAGAATATGATGATTGGAGATACATGGTTAAAAATAGTCAATATGCTCATAAACATTAATTTTAAGATTTTATAGCTTTATAAAAAATTTTTAAAAATTTTAAATAGAAATAAATTTTTAGTATAAAATATGTTGTTATCTTCGGGATTAATTTGGGGATTAATATAATTATAAAATACATAAAATAGGTCATAATATGGAAAATAAAACATTTTGCTCAGATTGTGGAAAAGAAAATAATGTAGATAGCTCTTTTTGCACTAATTGTGGGTAAATACTTAAAAATAATTTAAATATTAATAATTCATTTAATAGCTTAGAATCCATTTTATCTAAAGAAAATAAAAAAATTTTAGAAAACACTACTTTAACAAATGAAATGTATGAAACTATAGTTAACAACATGAAAAATTTAATGTAAGAATTTTTCCACCCAGTTTTTATAAAAAGTATTATCCTCAATAATTTCATTATAATATTCTTTAAATCTATTAATTAAGAATTTTTTTATCAGTTATATTTAATATTGAAAGTTTTCTTTTTATAACTCTTCAAATTTGTTCTATAGGATTATATTTAGGTGAATACGGGGGTAATGGTATAAGTTCTATATTTAATATTTCACATGCTTTTTCTACTAATTTAGCATCATGAACTTTAGCATTATCTAAAATAACAACAATTCGTTTTTTGTTTTTTAAATCATCAATTATATTATCTTTATTTATATTATTATATAAGTTATTTCTTTTTAAACTATTTAAAAGCCTTTTATTTCTGTTATTTTCTTTATTTATACTTAATTGTAGTTTTTTTGTTAATTGTTCTTTGCTTAAGTCATCCCTATGAATTTATTTTTCATATTGTATTTATAAAATCTTTTTTATTTGATTGTTTGTCTTTTAAA
>JAHKLT010000054.1 GCA_020854915.1 Methanobacteriaceae archaeon
AATTACACTGAAATTAAATTAATTTTTCTTATATTAAAAAATAAAAATACATTCAACAATAAACCAAATATTAGGTAATATACGAACAAAATAAACAAAATAAATAATTATCCATCAGCAGGATTTTAGACAGTGCCATTTTAATAAGTAAATGATTTAATTAAATATAAATATTTATTTTTAACCATTTATTCTAATTTAAAACCCTCAGATTTTATGAAAAAAATTATAAGGTGTTACTAACTTATTTATATGTGTGGTTTTATGGTGTTTGTAGGTATGGACCATGGTACAACTGGAATTTCTTTTTGTATAATGGATCAAAATGAAAATATTTTGGATATTTTTAAAATAGGTCGTGAAGAATCTAAAAATAAGTCTGTATCAGCTATTGAGGAACTTAAAAAAAGAATAAACTTAGATGATATTGATTTAATAGCTATGACTTATTCTATGGGAGATGGAATATCTAAAATACTTCCTCTTCATGAAGTTAAAAATAGGGGAATTTTATCTATTAATGGTGCAGGTAAAGTTACTGGTGGTGGAACTTTTATTTATTCAGAATTAGAAGACTCTAACATCCCAGCTATCTTAATTCCAGGTTTACATGAACATTCAGATTCATTAGATGAATTATTTAAAGCAAGCTATTCTCATCAAGCTAGCTCTGAAAAAGTTAGTATTGCTTATAATGCATTTAAAGAAACAAACTGGAAAAATATGGTTGTTGCAGATATTAGTTCTAATAGTGTTAATATTCTAGTTGAAAATGAAAAAATTAAAGGAGCTATTGATGCATGTATTGGTGCAATGGGTATTATACATGGTCCAATAGATTTAAAAATGATTAGAAATATTGATGAAAATATAAATACTGCTAACGAATGCTTTTCTCGTGCTGGGGCTATTAAAATCGCTGATATTAATGGTAAAGTTGTTGATTTGAAAAAAGAGCTTTTAAAAAATTATGAAAAAGGTGATAAAAAAGCTATTTTAGCTATTGATTCTTTAGTCATGACAGTTGCAATGGAAATTGCTGGACTAATTCTTGTATCTATAAACGATATTGAAGGTATTGTTTTAACTGGTTCTATTGGATCTTTAAAAAATCCATTCAACTTTAAAGAAAAAATCAATAAATATTTTAAAAACCAGTATAAAATCAAAGTTTTATCACCAGAATCAGGATCTATTGGGGCTTGTCAAATAGCTAAAGACGTATTTAATGGAAAAAAAGATATTTTAGGAATAGAAGTGGATTTATAAAAGCTATTTCATTGATATAAAAGCTATTTTTCCACCTTTAAAGACTTGAAGACCCTCTTCAGTTTCTAATACAATATTCAATAAATTATCAATTGTTATTATTTTACCAGTGTATTCATCTTTATTTTTAAGACTTAATACTACTTTTTTTCCTTTAAATTTAATAAATTGGTCATTTACATTAAATTCTTCACTCATTTTGACAATCTCCACTTATTATAAATATTATATATAAAGATATATAAATATATTAAAAAAATAATTTTGAGGTTAAAATGTCTATTAATCAAATAGAAAGTAATTTAGAAGCTATTACTCAAACAATAGCTTACTTAGAAAAACAAGAAGTTTGTGATGAAAATTTATTAAAAGAGTTAAAAAAAGAACGAGATAAATTATTAAAAGATATTAATTTGATTTAATCAATCCAATTTCTTAAGCCTTTGATGTTTGAAGTATTATCTATGGATATCGGTGTTAATGTAGAAATTCCTTCATTAATTAAACAATATCCATCAGTATTCTCATCATCTTTATTATAAGGTATTCCATCAATCCAATAGTATGGTTTTCCTCGGGGGTCTGATCTTGTTTTAATTATTGGACTATACATTCTTTTTCCAAGTTTTACAATTTTTATTTTTTCTGATTTTGGTTTTGCAGGAATATTTAGATTTATTAAATCTACATTTTCAGGTAATTTTTTTGAAATAACATTTTTAGTAACTTTTCTTAAAATTTTCTTTGCAAATTTAAAATCAATATCTATAAAATCATTTTCAAATTTTATATCTCCTCTATTTACTTGTAATGATACAGCAATAGAAGGTATTCCATAACTTGCAGCTTCTATTGCAGCTCCAACTGTTCCAGATGTTGTTAATTCACTTTTTCCAGTATTATGTCCTATATTTATTCCAGAAATCATAAAATCAGGTGTATCTTCTAGAATTTCAAATATTCCCAACGTGACTGAATCAGTTGGTGTTCCTGATATTGAATAACCCACTGTCCCATCCTTTAAACGAGTTGGATCTATTCTTAAAGGCTCAAAAAGGGTTAGTGCACGACCAATTCCACTTTGTTGTGTTGAAGGAGCTACTATGGTAATATCTGCTAAATCTGAAATAGCTTCTTTTGCAGCTAATATTCCTGAAGCATTTATTCCATCGTCATTACTTATTAAAGCTTTCATATATTTATTTATAAAAATCTTAAATAAAATAGTTTACCATTTCGGGTGAGTGTCAATTTGTTAGTTGTTTTTTATTGGATTTCCAAAATCCTATGAACTATTCCGAATTTGGTTCATAAATTCTATTCATATTTTATATTTATTTTTGTATGTTTTAGACTTGATATTTTCAATATAGTTTTCAATTTGCTTATTAATTTTTGTTAATCTACCGATACATAGGTTTTTCAAATATTTTAAATATTTTGTTAGGTAGGCATGAAACTTTTGTTTAAATAATTTCTTAAAAATTATGAAAATCAGATAATTTACTTCTAATTTTATTCAATGTATTTTAATACATCTTATTCAATGTATTCTAATAAATCATTATTATTTATATTCAAATAATTTATTAAAAATCCATATACTCCTTAATTTCTTCTTCAATAGGTTTTATTATTTTATCACTTATATGGTTAATTTTATTTTTAGACCATTTTTTTCTTCTCTTTTTTTAATTCACGTCTTTTTTTTATTTGTTTCTTTTTTTTATTTTATATACTTAATTTTAAATATTAATTGTAATATATTATTATATAAGGAAACAGATTTCTATTGTGGCACTGTCTAAAATCCTGCTGATGGATAATTATTTATTTTATATTTAGTACGTTTCTTTTGGTCCATCTTAATTTTTGTAGTTTTATTCTTCTTAGGAATCCTTTTGTTGTTCTGAAGGTTTTTTTCATTGATCGGGGC
>JAHKLT010000001.1 GCA_020854915.1 Methanobacteriaceae archaeon
TTTAATTACACTGAAATTAAATTAATTTTTCTTATATTAAAAAATAAAAATACATTCAACAATAAACCAAATATTAGGTAATATACGAACAAAATAAACAAAATAAATAATTATCCATCAGCAGGATTTTAGACAGTGCCTATGTAACAAATAATATTTAAATTTTGCTTTTTAAAATCCTTATTTTTTTTATACACCTCAAAAAAACATTTTATTCTAAAAATTAGACTGTTAATAAGGGCACTGTCTAAAATCCTGCCGATGGATAATTAATTATTTTGTTTATCTTGTTCGTATATTACCTAACATTTGGTTTATTATTGAATGTATTTTTATTTTTTAATATAAGAAAAATTAATTTAATTTCAGTGTAATTAAAGCATATTGCTGGTTAAATTAAATTATACTATTTTTTGTATGTGTTTTATTTAACATGAGCATTATCCTGTTTTAATCGATTGTTAATTTAAAACAATATAATATAAGTATTAACATATTTATAAAAGTTATACAGGACAGTAGTTTTTTATAATTTGGATATAGTTAAAATTAGTATTGTAGATTTTGTAAAATAGTGTGGAGTTTTTTCTTCACATAATTTTTTTTATGGATTTTGGTTTTTTTATTAATCGTTGATACTGTCAAAAATTGGTCAGGTAATTTTCATCTAATTCTTTTATTGATTTTTCTGTTATGTATTCCATTTTGAGGTTTAAGAAATCTAATAATCCACTTGATGTTTTATATTTTTTCTTTATATAGTCAGGATTTGTTTGTTTGAAATATGTTTCTATTTTATTATTTGTATGTTATTGTAATGATCAAAATAATGTTGTATTATATTAAGAACATACATACATAAAAAAATAATTCCAGACTTCCAAAGACTCACAAAATACACAAGAAACAATTTCATACCTTAAAACATCAAATCAAGCAGAACAATAGTATAGCAAAAGCACAAAACACTAAAACAAGAAAAAATACAAAACAAGACAAGGAATATTAAAATATCTAGCAATCAAAATGATAAAAAACACACTTTAACAAAAAACTCCACAGAACTTTACAACGTCGTATTGTAGTAATATTTATTTAGTGGTAGAGGTAAATATATTTGTATGCAAACAAAACAAACCTCTACCATATGTAAATTTTGATTTTGAATTATTTAAATCTTTTTCTAATTTTGCACTTCTGTAAATTTAAGGTTTTTTGTTTATTTTGTCTTTATTTTTTATTTAGTAATTTTTTCTGTTGTTGAATTTGAACTTTTTTTACTATAGTTTAAAAAGATTCATAAAAAGTATTTGAATAAGTATATTTGTTTTATTTAATATCTAAAAAAAGGAAAAATATAAAAAATGATTAATTCTAAAATTATAAATCATAAATTTCATTTGAAGGAACAATTACTACATTATTCTTTTTTAATATTTTAATTAAATTGTCAATATCATCAGTATGTAAAAGTAAAATAGCTTTTTCTGATTTTTCATGAGTAAATGCATAGAGGTATTCTAAGTCAATATTATTCTCATTTAAAATTTTTAAGATTGAAGATAATCCTCCAGGAGTATCATTTAATTCAATAGCTATTATTTTAGTTATTTTAACAATAAAATTATTTTCTTCTAAAACTTTTCGACCTTTAATTGGATCATCAACAACTATTCTTAAAATAGCAAATTCCGATGTATCAGCAAGTGATAATGCTCTAATATTAACTTTTCCCTCAGATAAAACATTTAAGGCATTATATAAATTTCCTTTTTTATTTTGTAAAAATATAGACAATTGATCTATTTTCATAATGATCACCTATTTTAAATTTCTTTTATCAATTACTCTAATAGCTTTACCTTCACTTCTTGGAATACTTTTAGGTTCAACTAGTGTAACTTTAACTCGAATTCCAATCTCATTTTCAATTAATTTAGCTATTTTATTTTGAATATGCATCATTTCTTTTACACCATCAAAGAAAAGTTCTTGAGATGCTTCAACTTTTACTTCAATTTCATCCATTAAATCTGGTCTTGTAACAATAATCTGATAGTGAGGTTCTATACGACTAATTTTAAGCAATGCTTTTTCAATTTGTGATGGGAATACTCCTACACCTTTAACTTTAAGCATGTCATCAGTACGACCTGTAATTCTACTCATCCTAAGTAATGTTCTACCACACTCACATTTTTCATATTTTAGTGATGTAATATCTTTTGTTCTAAATCTTATAACAGGCATTCCTTCTCTATATAAATTAGTTAAAACTAACTCTCCTCTTTCTCCATTTTTAATTGTTTCCTTATTTTTAGGATTAATAATTTCTGGATAAAAAATATCTTCTGCTACATGTAAACCATCTTGTTTAATGCATTCAACACCTACACCTGGACCTAATAATTCAGTTAATCCATAAATATTAAATGCTTTACAATTAAAGATTTCTTCTATTTTTAATCGCATTTCTTCAGTCCACATTTCTGAGCCGAAACCTATAGATTTAATTCCCATTTTATGAGGATCAATATTTTCTTCTTTAGCTACTTCACCTAAATACATTCCATATGAAGGAGTAAAAATAAGACCAGTAGATCCAAAATCATTCATTATTTCAACTTGACGTCTTGTTTGACCTGTTGAGATTGGTATAACTGTCATTCCAATTTTTTGAGCACCATAATGAATACCAAAGCCACCTGTAAATAAACCATATCCATGAGTGTTTTGAATTATATCATCTTCATCAAGTCCCATCATTGTTAAACCACGAGCCATAACTTCAGCCCAAATATCTAAATCTTTTTGAGTATAACCTGAAACAACTGGTTTTCCTGTTGTTCCTGATGAGCTATGAACTTCGATTATTTCTTTCTTATCAACAGCAAACATTCCAAAAGGATAACTTTCTCTTAAATCATCTTTAGTTAAAAAGGGTAGTTTTTCAATATCATTTAATGAATTAATATCTTCTGGAAAAATATTAAATTCACTGTATTTTTTATTATAAAAAGGAATTTTATTAAAAGCTGTTTTAACTGTATTTTGAAGTCTTTTAAGTTGTAATTCTTCTAAATCCTCACGTTCCATACATTCAGAATTCTTATTCCAAATCATTTTAAACCTCTATTATAAAAATAGGATTTTTAATATATTAAAGTTTATTATTTTTATATTAATTAAAAAAAACTATTTAATTAAATAATAAATTTTTAGTAAATATTAAATATCTTTTAAAACATATATTTATAGTAATTATAAAAGGTGATTTTATGTGTAGTGTTGGTGGCCCTATGGGTGATGTTGACATGAAAAAATTAAAAACTAAAAGGTATCGTTGTTTAAAATGTTCCAATGAATTTAAAGGTCTTGGAAAACGTATTGTCTGCCCATCATGTCAAAGTGAAGATATTGAATCTTTAGAATAATTTTTGAGGAATATTTTGAATATTAACTTGAGTAATGATGAGATTTTATTTCTTAAAGGAGATAATGGTCTTGTTGGAATAATTAAAATAGCTAAAAAGAATAAAATTATTTATATTGGAACTCCTGATAATGATGAAATAGCTATGTTTCTTGAAGAAGATGATTTAATAGCTATATCTTCATTTAATAAAGATGAAAAAGCAATTAAGTCTTTAGGGTATTTAACACGTGAAAGTGATATGCCAATTATCGTACTTGATAAAAATCATCCTTCTTCTAAGAGATTACCTTTAGTTTTATCTATAGGTAGTAAAGTAAAGTTAAATTGTAATATTAAACCTGGTACTCATCCTGAGCAAGATGTACTATGTTCTTGTGATTCTCTATCTGGTTTAATTATAGCTAAAACAGAAGATGGAATTAGATTAAATAAAGAATTTGAAGATTATGAAATAAAAGAGTTTTAATTTATGTTTGAATCAATATATCAATTATTAGGTCAAAGTATTATATTAGTAGTTATAGTATTAATTATATTGTTTTTATTAGCTATATTACTTGGAAAGATTTTAATTAAAAATGATATTTTAATATTTCCACAACTAATTATTTTTGTATTAGATATTTTCTATTCACCACTTAAAAAAGTAGCTAAAACATTAAAATTTGATGAATCTTTAATAGATCATATAGGGGTAGAAGTTAGAAATAATGTAAATAGAGCAAAATTTTTAAAAATTCCACCTGAGAAGAAATTAATTTTTTTACCTCATTGCCTAAGACATAGAGAATGTGAAGCTATTTTAAATGAAACTGGTCTTGTTTGTACTAGATGTAAAAAATGTTCTATTGGTTTTATAATGGAAAAAGCTGAACCAATGGGTTATAAATCATTTATTGTTCCTGGATCTAGTTTTGTTAAAAAAATAGTGAAAGAAAATAAATTTGAAGCTGTTGTTGGAATAGCTTGTTATGAAGATTTAAATCAAACTATGATGAATTTATCTGATTTTCATCCACAAGGTGCTGTTTTATCAAGAACAGGTTGTTATGAAACAAAAGTTGATGTTAAATCTGTTTTAGAAGTGATTAATTATAAAGATCCAGAAAAAGTAAAAGAAGTAAATCCTAATAAGGACTTATGTACTAATAAAAAAAAAGTTTAATTAACCCCTTCCTAATTCTTTATGTGCACGTGCAAGATGTCCTGCTGCAAGAGCTGATATAAGTGATAATTCTCCTGCAAGTACTACTCCTGCAATAATCTCTGCAAATTCTTGAACTTTAGATGAACCTGCAACATTTAAAATATTTAATCCTTCATTTGCTGTTTCTATTGAAGTTCCTCCTCCAACAGTAGCTATTGGTAAATCAGGTAAATTAACAGAAAAATACAAGTCCCCATTCCTATCTTCTGCTGTTGTAATACCAAGGGATCCTTCGACAGTATGTGCTAAGTCCTGACCAGTAGCTAAGAAAATAGCTGCAATCATATTTGCATAATGAGCATTATAAGATAAGCTTCCAGCTGATGCAGACCCAATAAGGTTTTTAGAAATATTTACCTCTTGAATTGCACTTGCTGTAGTTTTAAGTTTTTCTTTTACAATTTCTTCAGGAATTATTATATCTGCAGATATTGTTTTTCCTCTACCTTCAATCATATTAATAGCTGCAGGTTTTTTATCTACACATACATTACCACTTAAAGCAATATGGGTTACATCAAGTGATTTTTCAAGATCTTCTAGAATTTTTTCAGTAGCTATTGTAACCATATTCATTCCCATACTATCTCCTGTTGAGTAGACAAATCTAGGATAAATATAGTTACCTATAATTAATATTGGATTGATTTTTAAAAGTTTTCCATGATTTGTTGTTTCTTCTGCAATTTTTTTTAATTTAGTAAAATTTTCTTCTAAATAATTTTTAACTTTAAGAGCATCTTTTGCAGAATTCGCTTTTATAATTGGTGCTCTTGTCATTTTATCAGAGATAATTGTTGTATTTACCCCACCAGCTAATGTTATTGTTGAACAACCTCTATTAATTGATGCAACAAGAGCTCCTTCTGATGTTGCAAGAGGAACATAGACTTCTCTATTACAATAATCACCATTTATTTTTAAAGGACCTGCTACACCAAGAGGTATTTGAATTGTACCAATTGGATTTTCAATATTTCTTTTAGAAGCCTTTTCTAAATCTAAATCATATTTAGCTATTATATCTAGAGAACTATCTGAAAATTCTTCTATAAATTTACGTCTAATTTTAATAGCTTCATCTACAGAAGATGCATATTTTTCTACTTGATATAGTTTTATATTACCTTCTTTTAATCCATTTAATATTTCATCATGATTCATAATTTCACTTCATAAAGAATCTTTAATTAATTTAACAATTTCAGATGGCATTTTAGCTGTTTTAACTCCAACATCAGATAATGCATTTATTTTACTTTGAGCTGTTCCAGAATTTCCTTGAATAATAGCTCCGGCATGACCCATTCTTTTACCTGGTGGTGCAGTCATACCTGCAATGTATGATACAACAGGTTTTGAAATATTATCTTTAATATACTCTGCAGCCATTTCTTCTGCATTTCCACCAATTTCACCGATTAAAACAATTGCATCTGTATCATTATCATCTTCAAACATCTGTAATATATTCGGATAATTTGTACCAATTACAGGATCTCCACCAATTCCAACACAAGTACTTTGACCAATATCATTCATTGTAAGTTGACTTGCTACCTCATAAGTTAATGTTCCACTTCTAGATATTACACCAACATTACCCTCTTTAAAAATATGAGTTGGCATTATTCCCAGTTTACCAACACCAGGAGATATAATTCCAGGAGTATTAGGGCCGATAACGGTTGTGTTGTGTTTTTTAGCATATTCCACAATTTCCATTGAATCATGAACAGGAATATGTTCTGTAATAATAATAACTAAATCTAAATATTTTATAGATTCAAATGCTGCATCTTTTCCAAATGGAGATGGTACAAAAATTATAGAAGCATTAACATCTGTATTTTCTTTTGCTTCTTCAATACTATTAAAAATAGTAACTGATTCTAAAGATTGTCCACCTTTTCCTGGTGTTACACCTGCAACAATGTTTGTGTTATATTTTAACATTTCTAAAGTATGAAATGAACCTTGATTTCCAGTAATTCCTTGAACTAAACATTTTGTATCTTCATCTAATAATATCATTTTAATAATTCCTCCAATTATTTTAATATTCTCGTTTTATTTTCAAATGGAACAGCTAAATCAATTATATTTCCATTCATAAAAGCAGTAGCAGAAAAAATAACACTACCTGGTAAAACATTACAATTACTGTGTCTTTTAACAAGATAAGTATTTTTATTTCCTAAAGCTGCACCAATCATTGCACTTGAAATTACACCAACAGCATCCATTTCTTCAATTGTTGCAACAATAACTGGATCATCAGTTTCAGGAGAAACAAAACCTACTCCAGGAATTTTTTTAATAGATTTTTCAATAGGTTTTGAAATATCTGTTAAACCTTTCATTCCAGTGCCAGCAGCTATTGCAGAATTTGCAACATCTTCAACAAAAGCTTCACCACCATAAGTATCAAATGCAAGTACAACAGCATCAGGATAATAATCATTTCTAAATTTAGCTTCAGTATAAGAAATTCCTTCGCCTGCAGATTCTTTATCTTTAGAAATTCCTCTTAAATCACCTAAATCTTCAGAATTATCACGTAAAACATTAACAATTTCCTGATTAACATCCTCAATTAAATCATCCTGGAAAATAGCAGAAATAGCAACATCATCTCCAGTAATATTTATTAAACTAGCATAAATAGCTCCTAAATCAGTGATTCTGTGTAAATCATTTTCAATATTGTTAATTAAACAATCACTACATGAAACATCATTTTTAGAAATATCGGCTCCAATAACTGAAATTTTCAATATTACACCCATTATAAAATAAATAATTATATATTAAATATTAATTCTCATTAAATATAAATCTATTTATAATGATTAGATTAAATATAATATTAATTAATAAAATTATTATGCCCTAAGAGGAAAATATGTATTCACAAACAAAAATTGCTATTCCAGTACTAGAAAAAAACAAAGAAAAAGCTATTGAAGTAGCTAATGATTGTATAGACAAAGGAGCAGACATGATAGAACTTAGAATAGATGGGCTTGAAAATCCAGAATCAAAAATTGTTAAAGAAATAATCGATGAAGTAAATTTTCCAATAATTGCAACAAATAGAATAAAAAGTGAAGGAGGTTATTTTAAAGGCTCAGAAGAAGAAAGAATAAAAATATTACTTGATTGTGCACATAAAATTGATTATGTGGATATAGAACTTCAAAGTAGTGATAAATACATAGAAGAGCTAAAAAATACAGGTGTTAAAACAATAATCTCATACCATGACTTTGAAAAAACTCCAGAACTTGATGAAATATTCTATATTGTAAAAAAAGAAAAAGAGCTCGGAGACATTGCAAAAGTTGCATTTATGCCTAATGACTTAGATGATACAATAAAAATTTTAGCTATTTTATCTCATTGTAAAAATACAATAGCTATTTCAATGGGAGAATTAGGTTCATATACAAGAATTATGGCTTCAAAATTTAACTCACCAATTACTTTTGCAGCTGGAAGAGATCCAACAGCACCTGGACAAATTGATATTGAAACCATGAAATCATTATTTAATATAGATTTAGATATATGAGGCATAATCTGACTAAAAATCAGATAATAGCTATTATTGGATTATTTTTAATATTTATTCTTGTTTTATTTTTTGTATTAAATAATAATTATGTAGAAGTTCATTTAGATGGTGAAAATATTACAACTACAATAATTACAGCACTATTTATCCATGACAGTGAAACAATAAGTAATCAAATCAATGAATATACAATGAAAACTACTAATAATGATTATGATTCAAATATTAGTAATCTAAAAGAAGGTATTAGAAACATTACTAAAAAACACGGAATGAATAATGCAGATATAGTTATTAATTCTAAATATGGTGAAAATCAAATTCCTATCCTTTTTACAGTAAATGGAACATCTATGGATCCAACTTTAAAAGATAATCAAGATATAATCATTTTAAAAACTAAAGATATTCATGTTGGAGATATTGTAGTTTCAAATGACTCAGAATATGGAATTATTGTAAAAAGAGTTTCTGAAATTAATGGAACAGGAATATACTTAACAAGTGATAATAAAGAGATTGAAACTGAATATATTAATGGTATTGAATACAAAAAAGAAGGAATAAAAACCTGGAACAATCTATCAGATATTATTGGAATTGTAAAAGAATATTAAAAAATAAGTGTCGGTTAAAATAATTTTTTAAGAAAAAAATTTCTTAAAATAAAGGATTTTATTATTGATTTGATGATATTATATATTTTTTTCTCCGACACTTAGAAAATTATTAAACTTATATAATTAAATTGCGTCTTTTCCTTTTTCACCTGTTCTAATCCTTATTATTTCTTCAATTGGCGAAATAAATATTTTACCATCTCCAATTTCTCCAGTTTTTCCAGAATTTACTATAGTTTCTGTAACTAAATCTAAATCTTCTTTTTTAATTACTAATTCAATTCTTGTTTTAGGAAGTAAATCAATACAATACTTTGATCCCCGGTATGTTTCTTTTATACCCATTTGGCGACCTCTTCCTTTAACTTCAGAAACATTCATTCCATCACAACCAATTTCATGAAGAGCATTTTTTACATCTTCAAGTTTTTCTTGTCTAATAATTGCAACTACTCTTTTCATAGTTTAACTCCTTATAAATTATATCCTGATTCTTCATGTAGACCATTATCTAAACCTTCAGTTTCAGTTTTTTCATCAACTCTAATACCCATTATAATATCTAATACTTTAGCTATAATAATTGTTACAACAAATGAGTAAACTATTGTAACTAAAATACTTATAATTTGAATAATTACTTGTTCAGGATTTCCATATAATAATCCTGCAGCCTCACCTATTACAGGTGCTGCAAAAATACCTGTTGCTAATGCTCCCCACATACCAGATAAACCATGAATTCCAAATACATCTAATGCATCATCATATCCAAGTTTTTCTTTTAAGTAATATATTCCAAAGTATGAAATTATTGGTGCTACTATTCCAATACATATTGCACCAGAAACATCAACAAAACCGGCTGCTGGAGTAATAGCTACAAGACCGGCTATAGCTCCTGAAATTGCACCAAGCATTGTTGGTTTACCGACTTTAATAATATCTAAAATAACCCAAACAATCAATGCAACTGCTGCTGCAATATTACTTACTAAGATTGCAGATGCTGCTAGGCCATTAGCTCCAAGAGCTGATCCTCCATTAAAGCCCATCCATCCAAACCACAAGAATCCTGCTCCTAAAATAGCATATCCTAAGTTATGAGGAAGTAATGTCTTATTTTTTCTTCTTCCAAGTATTAATGCTAATGCTAATGCGCTTACACCAGAGTTAATATGTACAACAGTACCTCCAGCAAAATCTAAAGCACCCATTTGCATTAACCATCCTCCTCCCCACACCCAGTGAGCTATAGGGACATAAACTAATGTAACCCAAAGAGCTATAAAAGCCATCCATGCAGTAAATTTCATTCTTCCAACAATCGCTCCAGAAATAAGAGCTGCTGTTAGTCCTGCAAATGTTAATTGGAAAGCAATAAACAATATTGTTGGGATTGTATCAGATAATGAAGTAATTCCAATTCCTTGTAACAATAAGTTATTTGGAACTCCGATGAATCCACCTATTGTTGGTTCTCCAAATGCACATTGATATCCGAAAACTACCCATATTATACTTACAATTGCAAAAGCTATAAATGTTAAAAACATTGTATTTAAAACATTTTTCTTTTTACTCAAACCGCCGTAAAAAAACGCTATACCTGGAATACTCATTAACAATACTAAAATTGTTGAAACTAGTATCCATGCTGTATCGCCTGTATTTAAAATATCCATAAATATCTTTTCTCATTATAATAATTAAATTTTTAAATTTTTTTTATAAAATATATCACGGAAGACGGAAGCCATCTTCCTATATACAATAATTATTTTTGGTATATATAAAGGTAATGGTTTAGAAAAAAAATTAATTAAAAAAGTAATATTTAAGATATATTAATAATAAAGTTTAATTAATAATTAAAATTGTTGAAAATATGAGTCCTAAAAAACAAGCAACTATATTTGTTTTTTTTATAATAGCTATAATCGCAATAATAAGTAGCTCTTTTGTTTATTCATTAACAGTTGAATTAATACCTGATTTACAAAAAGAAGAAGATAAATTAATTCCTGTAGAAGATGATAATTTCATTCCAGAACAAGTTAATATGATTCAAGAAAAGAAAAAGGAAACAAAAATAAACTCCACAAATGATACAATAAATACAACAAATATAAGTAATTACACTCCAAATGAAACAGAAGAACCAAATCCAGAGCCTGTTAAAAATGAAACAGAATATATTCCTGAAGACAATAAAGATTTAAACAATACTTAAGTGGTATTATGCCAGATAAAAATCATTTTATAAGAGATAGTGTTCATGGAAATGTTCAAATTTCAAAATTTGAAATGGACATTATGGATAAAGCAGAATTTCAACGTTTAAGGCGAATAAAACAATTAGGATTAATTTATTTAATATACCCTGGAGCTAATCATACTCGTTTTGAACATTCCATAGGAACAATGCATTTATCATCAAAACTTGCAAATCATTTAGAACTTTCAAAAGAAGATATTGAACTTGTTAGAATATCAGCAATGTTACATGATATAGGGCACGGACCATTCTCCCATGTTTCAGAAGGTGTTTTAAGTTTTCCTCATGAAAAATTAACTGAATATGTAATAAAAAACACTTCAATGAAAGATAAGTTAAGTGAAAAATTTAAAATTAATGATATCATAGATATTGTTAATGGAAAAGGAAAATTTGGACCTATTGTATCTGGAGAATTAGATGTTGATCGAATGGATTATTTAATGAGAGATTCACATTACACTGGAGTATCATATGGTGTAATAGATATTGAAAGAATCATATCTAATATAAAATTACAAAAAGAGCTAGTTTTAGATATTAAAGGTGTTCAAGCTGCAGAAGCTACATTAGTTTCAAGATATTTTATGTATCCCAGTGTTTATCAGCACCATACAACAAGAATTGCAAATGAAATGTTTAGAAGAATATTAAAAATAGCTATTGATGATGAGATAATCTTTGAAAAAGATATTTACAAATATGATGATTCTGATTTAACTAGTATTTTTAGAAATAATAAAGGATATATTAAAAATATTATATCTAGAATAGATAATAGAGATTTATTTAAAAGAGTTCATACTACACAATTAAATATTTTTAAAAATCCAGAACAATTCTATAGTATAACAAAAGAAGAAGTAAGAAAAATTGAAGAAGAAATAGCTAATGATTTTAATATAGATAAAGAATTTATAATATTAAATATTGCTGAATATCCAAATTTTGATGAAATGAAAACACAAGTATATTCTGGAGAAAAATTATATCATCTAAATGAAATCTCAAGTATTGTTAAAGCTTTAAGTAAAGCTCGATTTAATATGCCAGATATAAGTTTATTCGTTCCAAAAGAGGAAAAAATTAAATTCGAAAGATTTAAATTAGAAAATTATATTGATTTACCTGAAAAATCTGAAAATGAATTTAATACAATTCATTATGACCAGATAAAATTAATTTAAGTGATAAAATGATAATAGTTGCAATAACTGGAGCAAGTGGTGTAATTTATAGTATTAGATTATTAGAAGTATTAAATGAATTGAAGATAGAAAATAGCTTGATTATTAGTGATGCTGCTAGAACAGTTATTGAAAGTGAAACAGATTTTAAAATTGAAGATATTATTAATTTAACAGATAATTACTATGATTTTCATGATTTAAGTTCTTCTGTAAATAGTGGATCTTTTAAATTTGAATCATTAGTAATTGTCCCATGTTCAATGAAAACATTGTCATCAATTGCTAATGCATATGGTTCAAATACTATAACTCGAGTAGCAGATGTTGCTTTAAAAGAAAAAAGAAAGGTTGTTTTAGTTCCTCGTGAGACACCTCTTAGAAGTGGTCATATTGAGAATATGTTAAAAGTTTCAAAAGAAGGAGGAATAATTTTACCAGCTATGCCTGGATTTTACCAGAAACCTAAGTCATTAAATGATCAAATTGATTTTATTGTTGGAAAAATATTAGATTCATTAAATATTGAAAATAACTTATATAAAAGATGGAAATGATTTTATGATAGAAGATAACTTATATAAAAGATGGAAATGATTTTATGATAGAAGATAAGGATTTTATAACAAGTCGAGATGTTCCAGGACCAACAAAAGAAAACATTAGAGCTATTTTATTATATAAATCTACAGTTACAAATGAAGATTCCGTTGTTGATATTGGTTGTGGAAGTGGTGGTATAACAATAGAATTTGCACAAAGAGCAAAAAATGTCATAAGTATTGATAAAAATCCTGAAGCTATAAAAATAACAGGAAAAAATTTAGAAAAGTTTAATTTAAAGGATAAAGTTGATTTAATTGAAAATGATGCTGTTTCTGCATTAAAAAAATTAGATAAAATAGACATAGCTATTGTTGGTGGAAGTAGTAATGATTTAGAAGAAATTCTAGAAGAAATTGATAAAAAATTAAACCCAAAAGGTAGAATATTAATTACCTCAATACTCCTCGATACAAAAATAGAAGCTATAAATGCTCTTAAAAAATTAGGATATAAACCGAAAATAGTTGAGGTAAATATTTCTAATGGAAGAATTCTTGATCGTGGAGTTATGATGTTTAGTGAAAATCCTATTGGAATAATAAGCTCTAAAAAAGATAATAATGACTAATAATTTTAAATCATGTATACTATTATGTGGGGGAATGAGTAGAAGAATGGGTAAAGACAAGGGGTCTTTAATAATAAATGGAAAACCCATGATTTTACATATACTTGATACATTAAACTGTGAAATTGATGAGTTGATAATTGTATTAAATGATAAAGAAAGAATTATAGAATATGAAAAATTCATTGATAAAAAATCTTATTCTTACTCTATAAAAATCATAGAAGATGAGATAAAAAATAAAGGCCCAATATCTGGAATAATGACAGGTCTTAAAAAAATTAATACAAATTATGCATTAATTTTACCATGTGATAGTCCAAATATAAGTAAAAACTTTATTAATCTGATTTTTAAAAAATTAAAAAATTTTAATAAAGATGGATTAATATTATACCATCTTGATGAAAAAATTGAACCATTACATTCTGTTTATTCAAAAAATACCTATAAAATAATTGAAAAACTAATTAAAAACAATAAATTAGATGTTAAAAGTTTAATAAATGAATTAAACTGTGAATTTATTAAAATAGATAATAAAAATATCAAAAAAAGAGATACTGAAAATATTAATACAAAAAAAGATATAGAAAACTTATTTTATTAAATTTAATATTCTACTTTCAATAAAATTGATATAAAATCTTTAAATATAGAAAACTTATTTTATTAAATTTAATATTCTACTTTCAATAAAATTGATATAAAATCTTTAAATATAGAAAACTTATTTTATTAGATTTAACAGTTCACTACTTTTTGATATAGCTATATTTACACAATCTAATATTTCCTTTTTATTTAAAGGACCCATACCACCTTTCTGCATTGAACAAACTAAACCCTTTTCTGTAACACCAATATTTAATCTTCCATCAGAAACATCCTCTTCCATTAAACTAGGATCAATAACCATTTCAGAACCAATTTTTACAAAAGTAGACATAACAACTTTTTCATTTAATGGTAGATCAAATGTGTTTTCTTTATCAATTACCAATCCATCATCACCAATAGATGCAGTAGGTAACTTAGTACTATTTAAAGCAGCAGTAACTGCAAGTTCGCATGCATCAAAAAGATTTCCACAGTTATCTAAAACATGTAAATCTATAAAAATCATCCAAACATGATTACCTTCTTCAACACAAAGTTTTTCTAAATCAACCATCTTACTTTCTCTAATACCCCTATCAACAACACGAGCAAGTTCAATTGATTCTTCATTTGGAGGTCCAACTTCAAAAGTGGGATCTGCAATAGGTACCATTTCACAATTAGTCATTAAAACTCCTAAATTAGGATTATCTGGATATGGAGCTCCAACTTGAAGTTTAATACCTGCAATGACTTTTGTTCCACCAATTTTAACTTTTGCAGAACCTTCAGCTTTTGAAATAATATCTGTTTCAATAGAAATATCTCTATATTGATCAATAGTCCTACCATCTTCTCTTTGATTATTACCAATAAGATCCTTAATACTTTCCTTAGTAATTTCAGGGATAATCTTCATATTATCATTCCATACTTTCAAGATATTTATTTTTTAAAGCTTCTTTTTGAATTTCACTAATCTGCATACAACCATCAATAGCTAAATCTAAGGCTTTAGAAAATTCTTCTTCACTCAAGTTACCATCACTTTGAAGTAAAGTCACTTCACCAGTTCTTGGCATAATAGCTATAGGCAAATCAGCTTCACCTTCTTTATCTTCCTTCTCAGATAAATCTAAAACAATTTCTCCATCAACTTTACCAGCAGCACAAGCAACAACAATATCTGTCATAGGAATGCCTGCATCAGCTAAAGCAACAGAAGCTGCAGTTATACCTGCACATCGAGTTCCACCTTCAGCTTCAATAACTTCAATAAAAACATCAACCATAGAACGTGGATAATTTTCTAACATTAAAGAAGGACGTAGTGCATCAGCAGTGATTTTAGAAATTTCAGAAGATCTTCTATCAGGACCTGGTCTTTTTCTATCATCCACAGAAAATGGAGCCATATTATACCTACATCTTATAACCCCAGTATTTGGTTCAAGTAAACGCCTAATATAAGATTCCCGAGGACCATAAACACCAGCTATTATTTTATTTCCACCAACTTCTAAATAAGCAGAGCCATCAGCTCGCTCTAAAACTCCAACTTCAATTTTAGTAGGGCGTAATTCATCAAGTTTACGTCCATCTACTCTAACACCATCTGTTATCATAATCAACCTCAAATAAATAAATTCTCCTTTTAAAGTTATTATTTATTCAGAAAAATCATCTTCCTCTTCAATTTTTAACTCATCTTTAAAATTTTGAAGTCTAGGTTTTTCTAATTCATCAGTTTCATCATCAAAAAAAGCAAACTCATCCTCATCATCTACCCCCAAAATAGAATTTAATTTATTTTTAATTCTATCTGTCAAACCAGATGTATGAGCTTCAGCTTCAATTAACTCAATAATATTTTTAGTTAATTGTTCCATTTCTTTTTCTCCTTTAACCCAAACAAGACCATTTTGACCAACAATAATATTACAGTTTGTCTTGTCTTTAATCATATTGATCATGGAACCTTTTTTACCAATTAATCTTGGAACTTTAGTTGGAGTTATATTAACAATAATTCCTTCTTTAAACTTACCCATGCCCCTTCCTTTTAAACCAAGTTTTACTTTTTTAACTTCATCAACATCAAGAACTTTTAAAAAAAGAACATCACCAACATCATAAACTTTACTAAGTTCTCTTTTTTCTCTTTTGAAAACTTCAAATGCTGGTAAGAAAGCTGAATATGGTGAATTAATATTTACATCCCACATTGAGAATTTAACATCTTCAATTTTACCAATTACAACTTCACCTTTTTTAGGGATATATTTACTTTTAAGAGGAATTACTCTAATTTTTTTATTTCTAATAGAAATAAGACCAATTAAAGAGGAACAAATCTTACCACTTTCTTTAAATGTACCTCTATCTGAATAAAAATCATCATCAGCTAATACTTCTCCAGGAATAACAAAATCCTTATTATCCACATAAATCATTAAATCACCAATCTATTTAATAGCTTTAGTTTCTGCATCTCCACCAGAAATTTCTGCCATTTTAGAAGCGAAGTCATTCTGCATACCACCAGCTATTTCAACAACACCAATCCATGAACCATCTTGTTGCCATTCTTCTTTTAAAATTTCACCAAAAGGCCTGATTGCATTATAAGCATTACCAGCAGCAGAACCTGGAAGACGTACAGCTATTTTTACTCTTTCAAAACGAATAGGAATAAGTGGTTTAATTTTTTTTAAAGCTGTTTTAATTTGTTCATCAACAGAAATAAAAGGATCAATTTTTATTTTAGTCTCATCAAGTGCATTTTCAATTCTTTGAACAGGATGAGGTAAACCAGTTTGAGGATTAATAGATTCTCTTGCAATTTTATTAATAACAAGTTTTCTTTTATCTTTCTGCATTTGTCTTTTTTGATCTGCAGTTAACTGTACTTGTCCTTTCTCTAAAATTTGTTTAGAGACTTCAATAGGGTCTGTTGTTTCAAATATTTTTTCCATAGCTTCATCAGAAGCTTTATCCCCTTTTTTAGAGTCTTTAAATATTTCTTCAATAGCTAAGAGGTCTTCAATATCGACATCTTCACCGTCAGGGTTTCTAAACTCTGCAGCCAGATCCGGATCAACTAATATTTCAAAATGTTCACCATAAGATTCATATTTAGCAATAATAGCATCATCTACATTAACCATTGAAAACCACCTGTAAACTATTTATTCTTCATCTTCTTTTTCATCATTAGTAGATTTTTTATCTACGAGCTTATCAATATATGAAGAGACTTCTTCTTGAGTAAGTTTTCTGTATTTTTCATTTTCTTTTTCAATAACAGCTATTTCAACACTTTCAGCATTAGTTTTACCTTCAGTTGCTTCATATACAGCATCAAGAGCTAAATCAATAGCTTCATCTAAAGTCATATCTTCTTGATATTTTTCTTCAAAAACATCCATAGCATCAGATCTACCAGAACCAATAGCTGTTGCTTTATATTCAATTAAAGCTCCACTAGGATCTGTTTCAAATAATTTAGATTCTCCTTCACAGATTCCTCCAATGATTAATGCAGATCCAAATGGTCTTACCCCACCATTTTGAGTATACAGTTGTTTCATATCACAAATCTTTTTAGCAAGTGAACCCACCCTAATAGCTTCACTATAGGTCATTCTATAAATTTGAGATTCTATTCTAGCTCTTTCAATCAAAGATCTTGCATCAGCAACAAGACCAGAAGTTGCTGCACCAATATGATTATCTATTTGAAATATTTTCTCAATAGATTTGGTTTCAACTAAACTAGAAGTAGTTCTTTTATCTACTACTAAAACAATCCCTTCTGCAGATTTAACACCTAAAGAAGTAGTACCTCTTTTAACAGCTTCTCTTGCATATTCAACTTGAAAAAGTCTTCCATCTGGGCTGAAAACAGTAATAGCCCTATCATATCCAGCATTTTGTAAAGGTTGCATAATAATTACCTCGTTTTTTTATTAAAATATTAAAAAATTCTATTTTTTATTAAAATTAATCCAATTCTCCATGAATTGGCTTTTATTTTAAAAATTACAAATAAATGTTAAATTTAAAATAATTCTTTCTGTTATTCCATAAACTTCATATAAATATTTCTATAATAATGTTTATATACTTTTCTATTTTAAAGTAACAAAAAGTTAATTTAAGAAGATGATTTACTTTGAACTTTTTTAGCCTCTTCAAAGTTAACCTTATAAATATGAGCACTTATAGAATGAATTGTAATCGGCCCTAATGTAACATCACCTAATTTATTAGATACATATTTAGCAAGATAAGAAAGACCAACAGCATTAGGAAACCAAGCACCATATATATCATGAGAACGCCATAAAGCTGTTGTATATAATACATTATCCCTAATTTTAAAATCAACAAGTATCATACATGGAACTTCATCACTAGAACTATCAACAACCTGATCCCAAGTAATGGAAATTGCTCTTCTAGATTCTCTACAAGATTTTAGTCTTTCAATAGCTTTACCTATTTGATCTATACCTTCAAAATGAGCTCTTAAACGATTTCCATATGTATAAATAAAACCTTGCAAATCATCATCAATAAATTGCTCAGAATAAACCTTTAATTTATCCCCTTCCCAAAAATAATCATCAGGAATTCGAACATTTTCCACCCTCTCTAAACTCTCCCCTAAACCAAAAAAATCTCCTTTTTTTCTTCCAAAAGGATCATTGATACATGTAACAATATTTAAAACTTCTTTAGTTAGAGAACCTCTCTCATCATTAACAAAATGTCCATCATCCATTATTTTTTTAACAATTTTTTCCCAACACTCAGCTATTTCTCCACCATTAACTTCATAAGCCATAAAAACACCTAATCATACTCTTCTTTAATTTTACTAATAATCTCTAATTTCTTATATGCAATTTCTAAATCTACCTTTCTAAGACCACAATCAGGATCTAATATTAAATTATCTGAACCTATTAAATCAACAGCTTTTGAAACCATATTTTTAACAGATTGATAATCATCAACATCATTTAAAGTAGTATCAAGACAACCAAATCCAATTTTTTTATTTTTTAAATTACTACTATATTTTTCAAGTAAATCTAAATTATAATCATTTCCTGCAAATTCACAATCAATTATATCAACATCAAAATTAACTAATTCTTTAAAAACATCTGTTAAATTACCACAAACATGAATAGCTATTGGAGTTTTAATATTTTTTCTTAATATACTAATAGCTTTAGAAGCAGTTTTTAAATCAACCATACCTGTAGATAAAAAAGGTTCATCAATTTGAATATACTTTACATTTAACTCATCTAAAGCTTCAACTTCGAATTTAAGACTTTTTGCTAAGTCTAAAATAGCTTTTTCTTTATTTTTATAAAAAGATTCAATTCTTGAAGAATGAACAATTGTTGATGGACCAGTAAGAACTGCTTTAACACTTTTTTCTTTAGAATTTTTAGGATGTTTTTCTAAAATAGATTTAGCATATTTTATATCCTTAGTTGTAATTTCACCATAAGGTTTTTGTATTTTAGATACAATAACAGAAGAATTCATATCTGTTTTAAATCCAGGAATATATTTTGAAAAAGAAAGTATCATATCTCCTCTAAGCTGACCATCAGAAATTATATCTATTCCTGCATCTAATTGGAGATTTACTATATCTTCAATAGCTTTTTTATAAGGATCATAAATTGATAAAAAATTTAAAATTTTATCTTTTATATTATCTGGAGACTTAATCTCTACTGGAAAACTACCTACTACAGAAGTGAACATTTAAAACCTCTAAATTAATAATTAAAATTTGCTTTAATAATAATATATATTTACTTTAATAAAATCTTTATTAAATTTACTATATATTTTATGATTTTTAAAATTTACTAATTAATTAATATATTTAGAAATAGCTCCAGAAATAGTTCCTGAAAGACCTAATGTATTAATAGAAATAGAATGATTTTTAAGTTTTGTTAAAACTGATAAAGAAGATCTAACTTGATTTTCAAAACCTCGTTGACATTTTAAAATAGCTTTATAATGATAATAGCCATTAGAATTTTTTAATTTATAAAATCTCATCACCCATAGATTAAAATTACTTGTTTCACACTCTCCTTTAAAACGAATACAAGCATCCCATGTAGCAATTACAAGTTCATCCTTAGATATTTCCTTCTCTGATTTAATATCAATAGCAAGATATCTATTGTTTTTTCTAAGTGTTGGAGGAAGAATTTTAAGTTTCATTAAAACCCTCAATTTTTTTAACACCTTTTAAAATTAAATTATCCCTATTTTCATTAAATTTTAAAATATTTAGTGGTGTATTTGATATAGAATTTAATACTTCATCATCTTTTAATCCTATATCTTTAAAAAAATAAGTTAAATCTATAGGGTTTCTAATATCATAAATAGAAGATGCACCAGAACTTAAAATTAATGGAAATTCAAATTTCCTATATAAATTTATGATATCTCTAAAATACATTAATAATTTAGCCCTGTATGATAAATAGCTATTTAAAATATCTTTAAAACATAGTTCAATAGCTACATTATTTTCACTAGCTTCTTTTGCTAAAACATGATTTATACCACAATCTTTTCTTTTAAAATAAGGTCTTGATAATATATCTATCTTGATATTTTCACATGCCACTCTATTTACTTTAGAGTCACCACCTAAAACAGAAAGACACTTAGTTTTAGGTCTAAAATTTCTAATATTTTTTTGAATTTGATTACAATTATTATTTGATATTTCACATCTTAAATCAATTGTAAAATCTTTATTTGTAAAGTTTTTATTTGTAAAATCTTTATTTGTAAAGTTTTTTTTGATTTGATCTAAATATGCACTAGCATTATAATAATTATTATTTTTATAATTAAAACTAATATGATTCCATCCCCAATGATTTGCTTCTTTTGCAAGAATTAAATCACTATCATAATTATTGCCTTTTATATTTAAATCCAAATACATTAAAATTATTCCTTAAAATTAAAAAAATAAGTTAAATAGCTAATTTTCTAATATTATCTATTTCTTTTTTATCAATTGGTAATTCAACAACAGATGTACCATGACATGGTTTAGTATAAGGTATTAAAAGTTTTTTCTCGTTTTCAATAATACCAATAGGAATAGGTGGAACACCAATAATTCTAACTCCTAAAATAACTTCACCAGGTTTAACATAAATAACTTCATCAGCTTTAAATCTAATTAATCGAGCACAATCTTTAAAGCCTGCTTTATTTATTAAAACCTCATAATCATCTGATTGTTGTAAATAAGTTTCTAAACAAAATGACATAAAAACACCAAGCTAAATTTTTTCTAATGCTTTATCTAGTTTAACTTTAACAGGATTAGGATTATGAAATGCTTTAACTGCAAGAACCTCAGCATCAGTAGAATCACTTATGATATTAGCATATTCCTCAACTAAATCTTCATCTTTTTCAAAAACGATAGCTATAGATTTTATTTGTAATATTTGATAAAATGTTACAAAAAATGATGCTGCAGCTTCTTTATGAATAAACCCTAAAAGAAGATCAAATTCTCCTTCATTTAACTCATTTAAACATCTATCTAAATCAACAATATTAGAAATATATTTATTTTCAGGATCTGAAATCTTTAAAAGTTTAGAAGCAGCAGGATTAGCAGTAATTGTAACGTCAAATCCTAAAGAATTTAATTTATATGTTGCATAAATTGCAAGAGGTGTTTGAGAAGGTGCTTCTGGGCACCCTAATAATACTAAAGCTTTCTTCATAACATCATCTTCTTTTTAAAGTAACAGTTTGTGCAAGGATTATAGACCCTAGAAATATAAATGTTAAAAGTGCAGTACCATTAATAGTACGATTAAAGACAAATAAACCAATTAAAGCCTGTGCAATAAATGCAGATAAAGCACCTATTAATAAAACTTCTTTACCTAAGAATTTCTTATTATTCTTTTCTCTTTTAGCTCTATACATTTTAAGAAGTTTAAAGCCTACAAAAATGGTAACTCCAACAAAAACCATTAAACCAATTAAGCCAATGTATCCAAAATCAAAGGTATATCCCATAATTCCTGGAAGCATATAATCAACAGTATCTTTTTGATTTACTAAAACACCAAAAAATAGTGGAAATGGTAAACCAAACATCAAGATTAATTGCATTGGTAGAGAAATGTAACCTTCAGCAAAAGCTGTTCCTTCAGTACCCCAATATGAAGCATTACCATTATGACCAATAAGCTGAACATTATTTAAAACCATTTTAATACTACTTAAAGAGTTTTCTTCAATTCTTGAAATCCTAAGTAGTGGGCTGAAAATATTCATACCAGTTATTAAAGATAAGATTTCTAGGAAAACAAAACCTGCTGCACCTATACCAATGAAAAATAATATTCTTCGAAGAGATAGGAAAGATCTTTCTCTGAATGATTTGGATATAACAAAGTAACCAATGAATAAACCTAATAACCACAGAAGTAAAAAAGATCTGTGCATTAATCCACCTGCTATTGTAATAACTAATAAAAACAAAAATACTACTTTTTTCAATCCTAAAACATTAACACCCGAGTCCTCCATCACTTTCAGAGCCGAAATAGCTGTTACAATAGCTAAAACTGCTATAGGTCCAAAAGGATGTGTAAATTCATTTTGTCCAAAAGATAAAAGTAGTAAAACTAAATCTACAGCAAATAATAGTGAAAATCCTCCTGATAAGAATAATGAAAGGAATGTAACAATACTTAAAGACATTGGTATAATGTTTAATGCGAAAATCATCGTAACAAGCAACATTAAGCCTACTTCGATAATTAATTGTAAATGGTTTTGAGCTATTAACATCATCTTTTTATCACTGAATAAATTTGTATTAATATAAATATATAATTTTTAATCTATTTAACTTTAAAGTTTTTATAAAGTGGACTGACCGGGATTTGAACCCGGGGCCTCCGCCATGCCAAGGCGACGATCTACCATCTGAGCTACCAGCCCTTATATAGTTAATATTTATTTTTTAGAGTTATTATAAGCTCCATATATATTATCTATGATAATTTGGAACAAATCATCAGTTATTAATTTCTTTTCATCATTTGGATGAACAATTAAACTTAATGCTGTGTGAATAATATCATCAAGATCATTAGACCTATACATCAAATCCTGATCAATATAAAACTGATCTACAGATAAGGTTTTTCCAGGATAACATGAAATTACTGGAGTTTGTAAAATAGCTGCTTCCCTATTCATAGTCCCTCCAGCACCAATAACTAAATCACATTTTTTAATTATACTAGATGTATCTAATGGAGGTGTTAAGATAGTTGTATTTTCAATACCTTCAAAAATCTTAGCCTGTTCTTTAAACCTAGGTAAAACTAAAATATTAGCATAGTCCTTTAAAGCTTTAACAATAGGAAGCAACACTGATTTAGTACAATCAGCATCTAAATATGATGCAAGAGAAGGTTCAGGACGCATTAAAATTGTTTTTTGCAATTTTAAATCTAAATTTAAATCATTGAAAATATTTTCATTAAAATCAAAGCTTTTAAAATGTAACAATTCTGAAGTTCCATTATAAGATAAAATTTTATTTGGATCTGCACCAAATTCCATTAATTTCCACATATCAATTATTTTAGGAGAAACAATAGTATCACATAAAGGAAGAGTTAATTTATTTGCAGCTAAAGCATGTTCATTATCTAAAACATATAAACTTGGAATACCTAATCCAAAAGCTATTCTAGGAAGTTCAATAGAATGTTTAGAAAGAGCAACATCAACATTTTCAGGATAAATAAGATCAACTAACTCATTTAAACGAGCAGTATTCTCTTTGAGTTTATCATAAAGAGAAACACCATGTTTACCTACTGAAATAAAATCAATATCATACATATTTAATAATTTATGAATATCTCCAAAATCACGAGCTGTAACAATTAAATCCTCTCCTTGATCTTCTAGATATTTAATAATATCTTTAAAAAATCTTACATGAGGAGCATTTGATATATCTATCCAAATTTTCAATTTGTCACCTATAAATTGTTTTTAAATTTATTAATAGAATTTAAAACTGTTTGAAATCCTTCATCAGTTTTTAAACTAGTTTTAATAACATTAACATCAGGATTTAATTTTTTAGCATCATTAACCATTTTATCTGCATCAGCACCAACTGCATCAGCTAAATCAACTTTATTAATAATTACCAAATCAGAATTTTCAAAAATCATTGGGTGTTTTTCTATAGTGTCATCTCCTTCTGTTGCACTAACAACAACAATTCTAATATGAGAACCTAATTCAAAATCAACAGGACAAATTAAGTTACCTACATTTTCAATTATTAATAAATTAATATCAGATAAAGGTAAATCACCAATAGCATGTTCAACTAAATGAGCATCTAAATGACATTCTTTACCAGTATTTAATCCAACAACAGGAACACCATGATTTTCAATTCTACCTGCATCAAATTTACTAATAATATCTCCAGCAATAACACCTATTTTATAATCAGTTTCATCAATGATCTTTTCAATTAAAGAAGTTTTTCCAGAACCTATAGCTCCTACAATATCAATAGTAAATATATCATTTTTTTCAAAAATTTCTTTATTTTTATTAGCTAACTTTTTATTAGCTTCCATTATATTATGTTGAACTTCTATATCAGCAACTTTATGCATATTATCTCCTACAATTAATTAGGTTGTTCTATAATTATATTTCTAACAATACAATCTTTTCCATTTAAAATTGAAACTCTTTTATTCTTACATTTTGGACACTCAATAATAGGAGCATAATGATCTAAATCATCAGTATTAGCATTACCTTTAAATTTACATTCAGGGCATTCAATTTCTGCAGGAATCTCAATAATATCAAATTTAGCATTTTCAACAATAGTATTTTCACATAAAACATCTAACATAAATGATAATTGCTCAGGATTGATTAAAACAAGTTTACCTATTTCAATAACGATTTCAGTTACTTCCGTAGCATTATTTTCATTAGCAGTTTCAATAACAGAATTTATTATCCCTTGAGCCATAGCTAATTCATGCATCTTTTATACCTCTTATAAAAATAAAAATTTCAATTAATTAATTTATCTTAAAAATATATTAGTAAAAAAAGTATTTAAAATTAACTATAAAATATGTTAAATAAATTAAAGAGATTTTAAACCTTCTTTTTTAAATTCATAAATAATTCATTAGCATCTTCATTATAAGAATCAATAGATAATGCTTTTTTAACAAAATTCATAGACCCATTAATATCTCCTTGATTATCTAAAATCTTAGCAAGTAGTACCCATGCATTAGTATATTTTTTATTTAAGTCAATTATTTCAACTAAAATATCTTTAGCATTTAAATAATCCTTCTTATAAAAAAGTTCCAATGATTCATTATACATTGAATCAGGATTTTTAATATCACTACTACTTGAAATTTGAGACTTTTTTATTTTAATATCTTTTTTATCATGTTTTTTAGGTTTTTTAGCTATTTCCTGACACATATAATTTAATATATCTCTAGTAACTTTTTTATGAAGTGGTTTATTATCATTACCACATTTAGGTGAATAGATACATGAAGGACAACCATCCCGACATTTACATTCATCTAAAAGATCTTTTGTAGATTTTAATATATCTGAAAATACATCAATAGCTTTTTCACTAATTCCAATACCATCTTCATATGCATCATAAATAAAAATTGTAGCTTCTTGTGTATCTTCATGGTAATTAATAGATAATCCACCTATATCAAACCGATCACACATTACATGTAAAGGAAATAATCCAATAATTGCATGTTCAACACCATGTAAACCACCAGCAAAAACATCATCCCCTTCATATTTTTCTTCTAGCTCTTTTTTAAAATCTTCTGGAATTGTAAACCATACACCTTTTGTTTCAAACTTTAAAGGAGGTAGATTTAGAAAATATGTTCCTAATGTTTTTGAAAAATGTATTTTTTTATATTTATGATAATCTTCTGAGACTTCTAAAGATCCAAAATTAATTGAAAAATTGTTTATTTTCCTTTTATCTATTTTCTTTTTTATTTTAATATCAACATCTTTTAAAACCGTTGTATGATAATCAACAACTTGTTTAGAAACATTTACAAATCCTTTAGATAAATTTACATTATTTACTATGAAAGTTTCACCTTTATTTATTAAAACTGCCCCCTCATGGGCTTCACGATATACTTGAGATCTTTCCATAGTCTCAAGAAGATGATTATCATTCATAATCTTAAAGTAATCAGTTGATAACTGATCTAGGGAATGATGAAATGAAGGATTATCATCGAAAGGATAAATATATTGATTTTTAAGATTTTTATTTAAATCTTTTGATTTAAACAATTCTTCTAAAATAGCTTCACTACAATTAAAATATATACTTGCATCTTCTTTTGTTAAAGGTAATTCTTGACATGCACATAAAATATGAGCTTTTTTTAAAAACTTATTGTTTGTATCAATAATTGCATTTTCATGAGGTTTATCAAAAAAGAAATCAGGATTATTCATAAAATATTGATCCAATTGGTTTTCAAAAGCTATTAATATAACTAAAGATTTTTGCATTCCTCTGCCTGCACGACCTCCTTGTTGCCATGTAGAAATCATAGTACCAGGATATCCTGAAATAATAACAGCATCTAAAGAACCTATATTAATTCCAAGTTCTAAAGCATTAGTACAAGTAACCCCTAATAAGTTCCTACTTTTTAAACCATCTTCAATTTCACGCCTCTCATTTGCAAGATAACCAGCCCTATAAGCAGTAATTCTATCAGTTAATTTATTTTTAGTTTGTTTCATATCTCTTTTTGCAAGCATAGTTATTAGTTCTGCAATTTTTCGAGAAACAGTAAAACATAAAGTTTGAATATCTTTTAAAATCAAATACATAAATATATTCTCAGTTACCTGATGAATTGATGGAGAATTATCACCACGACCTTTATTCCTTTTATTATTTTTAAAAGGATTATATAAAATAAAGTCTTTTTCACCACTTGGAGATGTATCTTTATCTACTAAAGTAAATTCTTCACCAGTTAATTTAATTGCAAGTTCCAATGGATTAGCTAAAGTAGCTAATGATAAAATAAATTGAGGATTTGATCCATAAAAATTAGCTATTCTTTTAAGACGTTTAATTAAAAAACTTACATTTGAGCCAAAAATTCCTTTATAGTAATGAGATTCATCAATAACAATATACTTTAAATTACTGTAAAACCTTTTCCACTGATGATGCCAAGCTAAAATATGATGAAGTTGATAAGGATTTGTTAAAATAATTCTTGAATTTTGACGAATATCATATCTTCTTGATTTATCAGTATCACCATCATAAGTTTCAGGATTAATATCTAATCCTAATTCTTCTTCTAAATTTTTTAAAATATCTAATTGATCATATGATAAAGCTTTTGCAGGATAAATATAAAGTGCAGTATTCAAGTCAGATTCTATTAATGAATCAAGAATTGGTAAATTAAATGCTAATGTTTTTCCAGAAGCTGTAGGAGTAGTTAAAATTACATTTTCACCATTTTTCACATGTTCATATGTTTCAGCCTGATGAGAATAAAGTTTAATTTCTTTTTTATTAAGGTAATCTTTTAAAACTTTATTTATATTAGTAATTTTCTTATATTTACCTTTTTTTGGAGGAATAGTCTTAATATAAGCTATTTTATCCTTAAATCTCACATCATTTTTAAATTTATCTATATTATTATCTACCATATATATCAAAAAATCTTAAAATAAGCTTAAAAAGAATTATATTAATATACATTTTTTATAAACTTAGTAATATACTTTTATTTTTTATATTTAGTATATGCTACAATTAAAATTAATATTAAAAATATAATAGCTAATGCATATACTAAACACTTATTTCTACAACATATACATCTTTTTATTAAAAATAATCCATAATTCAACTTTTTATCTAAACTTTAAGCTTTTTTAATAGTATTTAATAGCTGTAGCTAAAACACCTGATCCTAAAAAAGCAAATGTTATTATGATTATTATTAAATCAATTTTTTTATCTCTACTTACATTGTTATTGATTCCAAATACAAATGGTAATAGTGATAATAATGGAATAAAGTATCTAGCTTGTATTCCTGAAATTGAACTTGATCCAACAGGAGACCAGGTTATGTATTGTGATAAGAAAATTCCATAAAAGCTTATTAAAACAATGCAAAATGAAAAAACTCTTAGTTTATTACTAATTTTATTTTTATAAGGATATAAAAAGCAAATAGCTCCAAAAAACATGGTATAAATACCATTTATTAATCCAGAATCATAAGCATTTTCTGCATAAGAGAAGACAAATAAGTCTTGTATATATGGTAAATAATGTGTAACATTAAACAAAAGCAAGATAGTTTCACGAGGATGTGATATCATATTGTTTATTTGAGCTGTGGAACTTACATTATTTGCAATAATATAATCTATCCTATAAGAATTATTTATAGCTGGAACAGCAATATGATTACTCCATATTAATCCTATAACACCTACTAAAACAATACTTATTAAACCATAATAATATTTATTAAATTCAAATTTGTCATTTGGAACTATCAATATTAAAAATATAAAAGCTAAGTAAGGTAGTTTACATAAACCCAATATCAAGCATAAAAAAGAAAAAATAGCTAGTTCTCTCTTAGTTAAGCTATTTGTTTTAGATTTAATCATATAAAAAAAGTAAGCTATTATAAGAAGTGCTAATCCATTAATCATACTATCAATACTCATTGAAGCACCTTGATAAACTGCTAAAGGTAGACATGCTACTGCAATAAAAGGAATTTTTAAAATAGGTGTTTTTTTAACTGCAATAGATATAAGTGCAGAATATAATACTAAATTAAAAAGCCTTCCAAGCCATAAAAGCCAAATTTGATTTAAATCAAATATTTTAGCAAAAAATATTCCAATAGCTTGAGCTAAATAACCAAAAAATGGGTTTTGCTGAAAAGCCGAATGGAAAAAAACAGAACTATGATTAATTACTTGATTATCACTATTAGATTCAAAAACAGTTGATCCTCTATCATCAAATAATACTAAAAAACTTTGAATTGTTTTAAAACCTTGTCCTGGAAAATGATTTGGGAAAAGTTCACCTTGAGATACTAATTCAGCTCTAATAAAATGTTCCCCTTCATCAGGAACATCAAAAATAGGTGTTATAAAAACTAAAAAAATACCAAAACATAAAACAGCTATAAATGCAACTTTATGTAGTTCTTTAATATGTTTTGTATAATAATTAATTAAAAATAAGCCTAAAAATAGAACTAATAAAAAAATAATAATTTCAAATCTTGGATTTGAAAAATTCTTAGAAGATACCATGGTTATTGAAATAATAAATAAGAATATTGAAAAGAAAAGCAAATATTTCTTGTTTTTAATTGTTTCATTATAATATGAAATTAAAGTTTTTTTTAAAATTATTTCATTCATAACAATAGAACCTTCAATTATAAATTATTTCTATACATAAATATGTATTAATAATATATTAATTTGTTTTTTAAAAATTTATAAAAATACTTCTTAAATTTTATATTAGGATAATAATTCTTATTATTAATTAAATGCTCTTAACCTAAAAACTTATATTCAATATTAATTTAAATTAATATATTAACTAGTAATAGCTGTGAAGAAAAATGATAAGCAATGAAGAATTTAAAAATATTATAGTGAATATTCTTAATAGAGATATTTCAACTAATGAAGATCAAAAAGAAGCTATTTTTTCTAGTACTGATGATTCATTATTCATTGTAGCAGGACCTGGTTCTGGAAAAACAACAGTTATGGTTTTAAAAATTTTGAAATTTATTTTTGTAGATGATATTGAACCAACAGAAATATTATCAACTACTTTTACAAGAAAAGCAGCTGAAGAATTATATTCTAGAGTTTTAAGTTGGGGAGATGAAATTAAAAAGTTTTTACTTGAAAATAATAGTGACTTTGAAAAAATAGTAAAGATTAATAAAATAGATTTTAATCAAATTAACATTGGAACAATTGATGGTGTAGCAGAAGAATTACTAAGAGTTCATAGAGATCCAGGAACTAATTTACCAGTTGTTATTGAAACATTTGTTGCAAACTCAGCAATGATTCACTCAGGATTATTCAAAAATAATAGATATCAAAAACAAGAACTTCAAGAATATCTTGGTCATTATAAAGGAATTAAAAAGATTTCAAATCCTGCTAAGATGAGTGAAGCAATTTTAGAGTTAAAAAATAGAATCTATTTTGATCAAATAGATTTCAATAAATTATATGAAAATACAATTTCTATTGGTGAAAAAATAGCTTTAGATGCTATTAAAGATTATATTGAAGATTTAAATAATAGAAATATAATTGATTTTCCAATGCTTGAGGCAGAATTTTTAAAAAGACTTAAAAATAATAAACTAGATTTATTTTTAAATAATATTAAAATATTATTAGTTGATGAATATCAAGATACTAATTTAATTCAAGAAAATATCTACTTTACAATAGCTAAATCTGCATTAAAAAACAAGGGTTCAATAACTGTTGTAGGTGATGATGATCAATCATTATACAGATTTAGAGGAGCTACAGTTGATTTATTTACTAATTTTAAAGAAAGATCTAAAAAAGCATTAAATGTTGATATTAAAGAAATAAATCTAAAAACGAATTATAGGTCAACAGAAAATATTATAAAACATTGTAACCATTTTGTAGAATTAGATAAAAAATACCAAAGTGCAAGAGTTAAAGAAAAACCAAAAATTAATGCTTTTAATATGGAAGGTAAAAAGATTCCTGTTTTAGGAATGTTTAGACATAATACTGAAATGCTTTCAAAAGATTTATCACGATTAATAAAAAACTTAGTTAATAAAAAAGAAATTAGTTTAAAAGTTAAAAAAGTTATTAATTCTCAAAAAAACTTAAGTGATTCTAATCTATTAGAAAGTAGAAAAAAAGACTTAGGAAAATCTAAAGAAAATATTACATTAAGATTAGATGAAACTCATGGTTCTCCATCAGACATAGCTGTATTAACCTTTTCACCAAAAGAAATAAATAAAGGCAAATACTCAATTACACATTTTCTAAGAAAAGAACTTGAAACAGATAAAAATCCCATTAGTGTATTTAATCCAAGAGGTCAAGTTTTACAAGAAATCAATTATGTTAGTGTTTTTTGTGGATTAATGTTAGAATGTATTGACCCAGAAAGTAATTATCAAAAAGAAATCAAAAAAATTCCAGGAATTGCAAAGAAAAATATGAGAAAATGGAGAGAAGCTGCAAGAGAATTTATTTCTAAATCTCCAGAACCACATAAACCTGTAAGTTTAGAAGAATTTGTTAAACATTGGCAAATTCGCCAACCTATAGGTTATGAAAAGTGGCCAGAAACTGCAAGTTTAATGGAACTTGCATATAAATTAATTACTTGGATTGAAGTATTACAAGATGATGTTGAAGGAATAGTATATCTTGAAGCTATTACTAAAACAATAACACAAACTGGATTTTTTAATAAATATTCTGCTAATATTCATTTTGATGAAGATGAAAAAAACTCTATTGAAGAAGCATTATGGAATATTTTCATTCCAATAGCTATGGGTGGTGTTGAAATCGATGAAAATCTTCTTGAAACACTACCACAAGATAGAATAAATATTATGTCAATCCATCAATCAAAAGGATTAGAATTTCCTCTTGTTATTGTTGATGTAGGTTCAAAGTTCAAAAATAATGATTCAAAAAGTAAATATCAAAGGTTTCCTAAATCTAAAAAAGATAGTGAAACATTAGAAGATAGAATTAGAAATTTCAGTTCAATTGGAAAATCTGAAAGAGATAATGAAGATAAAGCATTTGATGATTTAACAAGATTATATTTTGTTGCCTTCTCAAGAGCTGAAGATGTTCTTTTATTGATAGGTTTAAATCCAGCTATTGAGGGATATATGATAAAAGATAAACATAAATCTATCCCAAATGTAGCTCTTGGATGGAGTAGAGATGAAGAATTCATTGGATTTGATGAAATATATATGATTTAGGTGTTATTATGAAGTTATCAGCAAGATCAAAAGCTTATATGATTCCAGAATATAGTTTAACAGGAGATTTACTCTCTTTTTTAACATGTAACTTACAATACAGATATCAAAATAAAGGAACACTTCCTCCATCAATGCCTATACAGCTATGGTTTGGAGAATTCATTCATGGAATTATGGAAGAATCATATATTAAATGGAAAAATGGAAAAACAGAATTTCCATGGGATTGGAAAACTCAAATAAGACCAATTGAAGATATGATTGATTTACGTCTCCAAGTAAGAGGATTATATCCCCCACCAAAACAATTTTATTCTACAGTAAATGAAGAAAATGTTGAACTTACAGATGATCATGAATTAATAGCTAGTGCAAGAGCTATAGCATCAATAAATATATGGGGTCCTTATTTATTCCCTTTAATAGATTCTGCAGAAGTATTAATTAAAGGTATACGTGACATGCCAGATTATGATGAAAGTAAAAGTAGATCTAATTACTATGGAATTAATGGAGTTATAGATGTTTTAAGTTCAATTAATATTCAAGAAACACAAGAAAAATCTAAATCAGATAATGAAATAATAAATTACTTAAAAGAAAATAAAAAATTCCAAGAAACAATATTTAATTTAGATGATGAAGAATATGAGATAATAATAGATTATAAAGGTATGAAAAGACCAGGATTAGATAGTCCTAACTGGTTACATCACCAATGGCAGATTTTAACTTATTCTTGGCTTAGATCAAAACAAGAAGATTCTAAAAAAATTATTGCAGGAATCATATTCTATCTAAATGAACTTGTACCTTCAATACCTGATTTAAAAGCTATTCAAAAAGATATATTTAAAAATAATACAGATGTTCTCCCAGAAGATAAAGATTTAATAGCTATTGAAGAATGGGATGAAAGTAAAAAAGTTCCAGAACTATCTGATAAATTTAAAATGAATAGATCAATTCGTATTATTAATATTGATGAAAATAAAATTAAAACTTCCCTAAAAGAGTTTGATGATGTTGTTAAAAATATTGAAAAATCTTTAATTAGAGAAACTGATGGTTGTAAAATCAAAGAAGCGTGGAAAGCAGATGCTGAGGAGAGAACATGTCTTGCATGTGATTTTAAAACCTTTTGTAATAATAAACATAATCAAAGTAAAGAATTTAGAATACCTTGAGACTATTTTTGTATTTATTTATAAATTAATACAAACCTTTATAAGCTCGAAAATTAAATATTTAAATGTACATAAAATTTTATTAAAAGATACTTATAATTTACAATTTTATTTTTAAATGATTACAAATTTATTTATTAATTACATTTTTATTATAATAATTTTTTTTAAATTTACTTTAGATTAAATTTCTTTTTATTTAATATTATTGTGCATATACATTAAGAAAGATTTAATTAAATTTTTCTTAATTTAAGGAAATAAAAATATGTTCGAAAACGATAATTACCAAGAAAATAATTCCTGCCCTATTACTGTAGGAAAAGAATATGATGTTAAAATTGAAGATAAAGGTAGTTCCGGTGATGGAATAGCTAGAATCGAAGGATTCGTTGTTTTTATTCCAGAAACTGAAGTCGGCCAAGAAGTAACTGTAAAAGTTAATGCAACTCGCCGTAACTTTGGTTTTGCTGATTTAGTAAACTAAATTTTTTAAATTTTAACAAAAATAGCTATAATTAATTTTTTATAGCTAAACATTCTTTTTTTTTAATCTATTCTATAAATTTTATCTATTTTATCAAAAATCACTGCTAAATGAAACTATCTAAACTTAATTCAAGTTCATTCATTATATTGAATCTACCATCTAATTTAAGATTGTATCAATTCAAATATCAAAATCTTTTTATATCAGTTTTATTTTTCTAAATATTAATTTTGATTTTTAATTATCATTAATAATCTATTATACAATATTATCTGGTTTTAAATTATATAGGGTTCTAGATTTTTATGAAAAAAATAAGAATGTCTGATGGTTGTTTGATGTGTTTTAAGATAGAATTATGTTGATTTTCTAAAAGTACAAATGAATTTCGTCTTAAAATTCATATATATTTAGTAAAATGAATACACATTAATTTAAAGCATTTTCCATAAAGTCTATTTTCACCTGATTTGGGGGTATGTGAATTTTCTTTATTATTAAAA
>JAHKLT010000006.1 GCA_020854915.1 Methanobacteriaceae archaeon
AATTATGGTGGTGCAATATATACAGGTAATGTAAATGTTACTGGTTCTAATTTCACAAACAACACCGCACAAGAATATGGTGGTGCAATAAATGCAAATTATTATATAAATGTTGCTGGTTCTAATTTCATAAATAACACCGCAAATGAGGGTGGTGCAATAAATGCATATAATGATGTAAATGTTATTGGTTCTAATTTCACAAATAACACCGCACAAGAATATGGTGGTGCAATACGCGCAGATAATGTAAATGTTACTGGTTCTAATTTCACAAATAACAGTGCAACAAACTGGGGTGGTGCAATAGATGCAGTTGATGTAAATGTTACTGGTTCTACTTTCATAAATAACAGTGCAAATGATGGTGGTGCAATAGATACAGATAATGTAAATATTACTAGTTCTACTTTCATAAATAATAGTGCAAATGATGGTGGTGCAATATATGCAGGTAATGTAAATGTTACTGGTTCTAATTTCACAGGTAACACCGCAACAAACTGGGGTGGTGCAATAGGTGCAGGTAATGTAAATGTTACTGGTTCTACTTTCATAAATAACAGTGCAAATTATGGTGGTGCAATCTATAATTATAATGGCGTCGTGAGTGGTTCTTCTTTTAATAGTAATGATGCTATTTATGGTGTTGTAATATTTAATCAAGATCAGTTAAATCTCATTAATAATGATTTTAATAGTTCTAATATTGGATACTTAATATATAACAATGGTTCATTGTTTTTAGAAAATAATACCATGTTTAACAGTTTAAATAAAGCTAAAATTTATAATAATGATACTATTAATAGTATTGTTTATTTAAATATTATGGGTAATTCTACTTTGTATGCTGTTTATAATGTTAGTGTTATTTTAAATGCTACTTTAACAGATGATATGAGTAATATTATCGTAGGTCAAAATATAACATTAAAAAATAATATACTCGGATTTATTAACTTAAGTAACTATATTAATGGAATATACCAAATCAACTATACACCAAACAGTGTAGGATCTTATATAATTAATGGATCATACAATGGAGGAAACAACCTTACTATAAATACAGGAATACTAACAGTTCAATCTACCCCATTATTAAATGTTACTGTAGATAATGTAGTTTATGGTGAAGATGTTGTTGTTTATGTTAATTTAACTGGTATTAATGGTGTTGGTTTAAATGGAACAGTAATTATAACTGTAAATGGTAAAAACTATAATGTAACAATTACTAATGGTAAAGGAAACATTATAATTGATAAATTACCAGCAAATACATATACTCTTAATGCTACATACTCTGGAAGTCAAAATTACACAAGCACTAATGATACTGTGCAATTTGAAGTTAGTAAAGCAAATAGCTCTATTAATGTTACTGTAGATAATGTAGTTTATGGTGAAGATATTGTTGTTTATGTTAATTTAACTAGTAATGGTGTTGGTTTAAATGAAACAGTAATTATAACTGTAAATGGTAAAAACTATACTGTAACAATTACTAATGGTAAAGGAAACATTATAATTGATAAATTACCAGCAAATACATATACTCTTAATGCTACATACAATGGAAGTCAAAATTACACAAAAACTAATGATACTGTGCAATTTGAAGTTAGTAAAGCAAATAGCTCTATTAATGTTACTGTAGATAATGTAGTTTATGGTGAAGATTTAATTATTGATTTTAATGTTACTAATGGTGTAAGTGGTAATGTAACAGTCATTATCAAAAATATAGATGATGATATTGTTTATGAAAAAACATACAATCTAACAGATAATATCATTATTACAGGTTTAGATGCTGGTAATTATACTTTAATCGTAAGTTATAATGGCGATAGTAATCATATTGGTTCTAATAATACTACAACTTTTGTTGTAGATAAAATTGATACAATTATCGATGCAGATAATATTATCATGTTTTATCGTGATGGAACAAGATATATTGCAATTTTAACTGATATTAATGGTAATCCTTTAGCTAATCAAACAATTTATATTACTGTAAATGGAGTAACATATACAAAAGTCACTAATGAAAATGGGACAGCTTATTTAACCATTAATTTAATTCCTGGTGATTATATTGTAGGTGCTTACTTTAATGGAACTAATAATTATGGTAATGCAACTTTAAATACTAATTTAACTGTTTTTTCAACTATTATTTCAAAAGATTTAGTTAAATACTATCGTAATGAATCACAATATCATGTGACTATTGTTGATAAAAATGGTAATCCCTTAGCTAATGTGACTGTTAGTTTTAATATTAATGGAGTATTTTATACTAGAACTACTAATAATAGTGGGGTAGCTACATTGAATATTAATTTACTTCCTGGGGATTATATTGTTACTGTAAATTATGATGATTTAAATATAAGTAATAATGTTACTGTTTTATCAACAATTAGTGGTGAAGATATAGTTAAATATTATAAAAATGATACACAATATCATGTTACTGTTTTAGATGGTCAGGGAAATCCTTTAGCTAATTCCACTGTTAGTTTTAATATTAATGGAGTGTTTTATACTCGAACTACTGATTCTAATGGTGTTGCTACTTTAAGTATTAATCTTAATCCTGGTGATTATATTATTACTGCAACAGGAACTGATGGTTTAAAAGTAAGTAATTCTATTAAAGTTTTATCAACAATTATTGGTGAGGATATAGTTAAAGATTATAAAAATGATACACAATATCATGTTACTGTTTTAGATGGTCAAGGTAATCCTTTAGCTAATTCTACTGTTAGTTTTAATATTAATGGAGTGTTTTATACTCGTATTACTGATTCTAATGGTGTTGCTACTTTAAGTATTAATCTTAATCCTGGTGATTATATTATTACTGCAACAGGAGCTGATAGTCTAAAAGTAAGTAATTCTATTAAAGTTTTATAAACAATTAGTGATGTGATAAAAGTAGGATAATATAATTAAATTCTACTTATTTTTTTTATTTTTATTATTAGTAGATGATTCATCTAATATTTTAAGTGGTTCTGTAACTGCATGTTTATCAAATTCTAAAAATAATATTTTGCTTAATTTTATTATTATAATTTTATCTTTATTTATGTTGGTATTGAGTGATTTATATTCATAATTAAATGATGTTTCAAAATTTTTAACTCATTTTTTCAAAACTCTTGCATTTTAAATAAATTGTTTATATGAGATGTTAGATTTTTAGGAAATTTTTGAATATGCTCTGTTCTTTTTTTGTTTAGTAAGTCTTGGCCATAATTCTTATTTTAGGTTAATTTTATATATTAGGTTTTACTACATTTATTTAAGGGAGTGTTTATTTTTTAGGGTGTTTTTTTATGGTTTTAGTTAAGTCTAATATTGAACAGAAAGAATGAGGTTTTGTTAATCAGTTTTATGATATTCCAAAGAATCATATTGTTCGTTTTGTTGATGATTCTATTGATGATGATTTGGATAAGAAGCCCTGGTAGGGCTATTTTTTCCTAAAATTCTTTTAAAGATTGTTGTTTATGGTAAGATTGATTGTGTGAATTCTATTGAGTTTTTAGAAGACATAGTTAAGAATCATCGTCATTATCAGTTTTTTAGCTGAGTGTTTAAAACCTTCTGCTCGTACTATTCGCCGTTAAGGAAGAATATAGTTTATTTGTGTGGTATGACAATGGAGTCTACTTATGAAGTAATGCTAAAAATAATTATTTATATTTCAAAAAAAATCAAATATTATAGTGTGTTACCAAACTTTTTCATATAAATGCATGTTTTATTTATATATAAATATTAAATTAATTAAAAAATATTAGGTAATCAACTATAAATTCTTAAAAAATTAGGGTTTCTACAAAGCCTATTTATATTTTGAAAAAAATAGCCTTAATTTTATAGAAATTAATACAATAGCTGTATCATTTATATTTTAAAAATTAATTTATTAACTTTAAATATCTAAAAAAATATAATTATATATATAATTATTATGGAGAAATAAAATGTTTAATATAGGTGAAGCTCTTATTGGTGATGGAAGTGAATTAGCTCATATTGATTTAATAATAGGGGATAAAGAAGGACCCGTTGGAACTTCTTTTGCAAATGGATTATCCCAATTGTCAATGGGTCATACTCCATTAACTACCGTTATAAGACCTAATTTACTTACCAAACCAGCAACTTTAATAGTTCCTAAAGTTACTGTTGGTAACATGGAAGATGCAGGTAAAATTTTTGGACCAGCACAAACTGCTGTAGGTAGAGCAGTAGCAGATGCAGTAGAAGAAGGATATATTCCTAAAGATCAGGCTGAGAATTTAGTTATTGTTGTTAGTGTTTTTATAGAACCTAATGCAAAAGATTATAGGAAAATATACCAATACAATTATGGTGCTACAAAATTAGCTATTAAAAGAGCTATGGAAGGATATCCTGATGTTAACAAAGTATTAGCAGAAAAAGATAGAGGAACACATCCAATTATGGGATTCAAAGTACAAAAATTATGGTCTCCACCTTATTTACAAGTAGCTCTTGATTTAGATAATTTAGAATCAATGGAAAAAATAATTAAATCAATACCAGATAAAGAAAGAGTACTTCTTGAAGCAGGAACACCACTTGTTAAAAAATTTGGTGTTGGTGTTGTTGGAAAAATAAGAGAACTTAGACCTGATGCATTTATAATAGCTGATTTGAAAACATTAGATGTTGGAAGAGTAGAAATTAAAATGGCTGCAGATGAAACAGCTGATGCAGTAGCTATTTCAGGACTTGGAACTATTGAATCTATTGAAAAAGCAATACATGAAACTCAAAAACAAGGAATATATTCTATCCTTGATATGATGAATGTTGATAATTTCCAAGCGAAACTAAGTGAAATAAGCGATGAATTTAAACCAGATATTGTTCTTTTACATAGAAATGTTGATTTAGAAACCTGTAAATTAGAAAAAGGTGAAGAACTCTGTGAAATGACTGAATGGGGAAATATTAAAGAAATTAAAGAGATTAATAGTGGTGGCTTAGTAGCTGTTGCTGGTGGAATAACTCCTGATAAAGTTGAAGAAGCAGTAGAAAAAGGTGCAGACATAATCATTGCAGGTCGTTATATTATAGGCTCTAGAGATGTTAGAAGATCAACAGAAGATTTCTTAGAACATTTCCCACAAGATCCAGATAGTATGAGACTTGTTCTTGATGATGATGAAACAATTTAAGGCTAACTATGGTATTTTGTAATTCTTGTGGAAAACCTATGGTTAAAGAAGATTACGGTAGTAATGAAGATGGAACATCTAATGAAGACTATTGTATGGACTGTTTTAAAGAAGGAAAATTTATAGAACCTGATTTAAGCTTAGACGATATGATTATAAAATGTTCTAAAAAGATTTTAGACAAAAATCCTAGACTACAAGAAGAACAAGCAACTGGAATAGTTATGGGTTTTATACCTGGATTAAAACGTTGGAATAAAGAAGTTTAATTAGCAGTTTCTAAAATAAATTTTTTATATTTTTTAATAACAGATTTATTATAAGAATTATTAGTTCTAACTTCATCTAATTCTTTTTTTAAAATTTTAAAATCATATTTTAAAGAATCATATGAATCTTTCAAATCTTCATTATAATTTAATTTAATTTCTTGAAGTTCTGTTTCTAATAAATCTATTTTTTCTTTATAATTTTTTATAATAGAATTTTTTTCATCTATAGTATATTGTAGATTTTCAATATCTTTATTATACATATTTGTAGAAGAATCAGAAGATAATAATTCTTCTATATCATCATTAGAAGATGTTGGAATTATTAAAACTTCTTCGTTGTTTTCATATATATCCTCATGCTTTGAAACAGTTATTTGAATTTGTTCTGTTTTATATTTCTTTTTTTTACCGTTTTTAAGAGTTCTTACATACTCTCTTGAGTATTTTTTAACTGTTCCTTTACCATAAATCATATTATTACTCAAATAAAATTAGTTATAGATATTTTATTGTACAATATTTAAAAAAGTTTCTATAGAAAAATTTTAATCAATAGAAAATAGTATATAATTTATTAGGTGCTGATATGATATTTGGAATAAGCGGAAGTCCTAGAAATGAATCAACAGAATATGTTGTAAAAGAAGCTTTAAAAATACTAGAAGAAAGGGGTTACAAAACAAATCTTTTTTCAATGGCTGGAAAAAAAATAGCTGGATGTCGACATTGTGATTATTGTATAGAAAATAAAAAATGTGTAATAAGAGATGATATGTTAGAAGTTTATTATAATTTAAAAAAAGCTAGTGGAATTATTATTGGAACACCAATTCAAAGTGGAGGAGTAAGCGCACAAATAGCTACTATAATGGATAGAACAAGAGCTTTAGAAGCTGATGATTATAATTTACTTAGAGGAAAAATTGGTATGGGGATAGCTGTTGGAGGAGATAGATGTGGAGGACAAGACATGGCTTTACTAAAAATCATTACCTATTATATGATTCATGGAGTAATTCCAGTTAGTGGTGGTCCTTTTGGATCTAATCTAGGAGCATATTTTTATTCACAAGATAGTATAGAAAAAATAAAAAAAGATGAATATGGTTTTGAAAGTTTAAACAGAACATTAAATGAATTTGTTAAATTTATAGAAAAATACATTTGAATTATTTTCTTTTCATTAAGAATATTCCTGCACCTAAACCAATAATAATCCCAATTATTAAACCAATAACTAGTGGAACAATGAAATTAAAACTATTATTAGTGGTAGAACTATCTTGATGATGATTTTCACCAGATGATTCTTCATTTATTAATTCAGATATTCCATCTTCAATACTTTTATTATCATTAGCATTAACTATAATTAACCTATCTGATACTTCACTATTATCTTTTAAAAATTCATTAGCTGTATCTTGATATGCAACAACCAATATTTTCTTATTTTCATTACCTAACATATGTTCTAGTTGATGATCTACTTCATCCTCTGATGTAAATTTATAAACAGAAATATTAGATTCCATATTTTCTGCAATATTTTTTGTTAAATCTCCATTAGATTCATTTGCGATAACCATAACATCAGCAGTAACATCCGCCCCATGAGCTGAAACTGAAGGTAAAGTTAATAATGTAAGTATTATTAATAATATTAAAATTAAATTATTTTTAGTCATTTAATCACTTTAAAGTTTATTTATATTCAATAATTCAGGTCTTAATTTGCCAATAGTATTTATAATAATTAAATTCATGAATCCTTCAACAATTGCTATAGCTAGATAAAAAGGAAGTAAAGATGCAAGTAATGTTTCAAGAGTAATAGTTCCTGTTAAAATTAGCACTACTATTTGTACGGCTGTTCCAACAAGTATTCCAATAATTGTAGAAAATACAATAGCTATTTTATTATTTAAATAATTAAAAATCTTATAGGAATAATATGTTGCTATTGATATACAAACACCCATTACTAATATATTAGCACCTAATGATGTAAATCCTCCCATTCCAATAAGAACTTGGATAAATAATGCTACAGCTGCAACAATAGTTCCTGTTAATGGGCCAAGCAAAATAGCTACTATAGGTATTACAAAAAAATGAATAGAAACTCCAAAAGGTAAAGGAATAGCTATATATGAAATAATTGTAGTAGCAACAGTCATTATTGAAGCAATAACAATTCTTTTTTCTTTATTTTCATCTTTAGAAAACTTATATGAAAAAATTCCTAAAATGATAATAACAATAATCCAATACACTATAACTTGATCTAAAGGTATAATTCCATCAGGCACATGCACTTTATCACCAAAATTACTTCAATATCCCCATCTTAAATAAAACAATAATTACAGAAAATCCTAATAAAAAAACAACAATTAAAATTATAATATTATTAATTGAAAAAATTCCATCTGAATTATTTGAACTATTAGTTGTATTTGTATTATTATTTGAACTATTAGTTAAGTTTTTTGTTTGATTACTATCATTAGTAATTGTAGATGTTTTAGGATTTTTTGAATCAGAACTTTTAGAAGAATCAGATTTTTCATTAGATTGAATATCATCAGAAGAAGACTGAGAAGAAACAGATTCAGCAGAACCAGTAGAAACAGACCCTCCAGAATCACCAGAAGAAGACTGAGAAGACTGAGAAGAGTGAGAAGAAACAGACCCTCCAGAACCACTAGAAGAAGGCTGAGAAGAACTAGAAGATTGAGGTGGATTATTATCTGAAACTACTTCTTCAGGATGATAATCTCCATGACCAGGATGTGCATATATTGTAGACATTCCACAAACTAGAATAAAAAAAAAGATTGACAAAATAATAAATATATTTTTTTTATTAATATTTTCATCCTCCTTAAAAATAAAAAATGTATTTTTACATAAAGTAAAAATACTATTGTGACCTTTTATGTCTCATAAATCCGAAACCAGCAATTAATCCCATAATTAAAACTACTATCAATGCATAAGCAAATATGTTATTATTACTATTCTTTGAAACTTTATTTTCATTAATTTCATATGCTTTACTAGAACTTTCTTCACTATATTTATCCATATTGTATTCAATATTATCCATAGCCCCCAATGTTGATGGAGAATTTTGCACCTCACTACGAGTAGAAGGATTTTCAGAATTTGAATAAGTAGAAAAAAGATTTTTAAAACTAGAATAAGCATTATTAACTAAATAAGTCCCATTATTTTGTTGTTGATTATTGTTTTGAGAATCAGCAGGTTTTTGAGGATTAGGATTTGGAACAACAGGTTTTTCAGGTAAAACATCAGGCAAACTTTTGATATAATCAAAAGAATTTGTAAATCCAGTATTTTTTGCTCCAGATACTATATTTTTAAGATCTTCCTCCGTAATAGGCTTTTTAAAAGTACTACTTACATTTGGAAGAGAAACTAAGTTAGAAGAAGAATAATCTTTTTTATATAACTTAATATACTCCTCATAAGAATCAGAACCAGGTGCAAATTTAGGTGCTTGCCAATTGATTACAATAAGTTCACCAGTTTTTGTATTACTATTCCATTTAATAGCTATTCCTACATTAGAACTACCAGTTACATTATTATCATATCTTAAATTATAATAATTTTCCATACCAGGAGATACGCCCAATATTCTAGAAATTACATCATCTTTACAGTTAGCATTAGTTGTTATATAGATATAGCTTTCATCTTCACCTAATGGTAACTCTTCGTATATATAATCTCCTATTAAATATCCAGGAGAGCTTCCACCACATACATGATTATGGAATAGCCATGCAATTAATACATCAAATGGAGGATCATACATTAAAACACTTTGAAGAATATAATTAGCACTAGATTCATTATCACTACTGTTTCCAGAAGCAATTAAAATATCATTTAATAGATCGTATTTTAAACTAAAAGATAATGTATTAGAACTATTGTTCGGGTCTACCCAGAAAAAGTCAAATACCAAATCTTTCCATAAAGCTGCATGAACAGGCAATAATGTTTTTCTAGGTAAATTTGAACCTAATACTTGATTTATACCTTCTAAAACTCCTTCAGTTGAGCTACCATTTAATCTAACAAAGCTTGCAGAAGTTAAAACGAAGAAATTAGACATGTCTTTATTAATTTTTACACCGAGAGAATTAAAATAATTAATTGCCATTATTGAAGCTTCTTTTCCAATATTAACTAATTTATTATAACTTATTTCTTTCATATCATTAGTTGTTTGAGTTTCTCTTTTTGCATTTTTTAAATTTAATCCAAGAATATATTCCATATCTAAACCATGCGCACTTTGTAAAACATTTCCTTTACCTACTTCTTCACCCATTAAATAATAAAGATTTTCTTCATTTAATCCATCAAATTCATATAAAATATCAACTAATGATAATGGATTGCTAGCTAATTGTTCTACTAACCATTTTTGATATTTTAAATCATTAGAAACACTAGTAGTTGGATTCAAATTATATAACTTTTTAAAAGTATTCATTATTTTTTCTTCATTATAACTCATTATAATTAGAATACCTATTTTAGTTTGATCATTCCACCTTATAAAACCAGTCATAGACTTATTAACCATTGTATCAATGCCAATATAAGCTCTTTTACCTGGAGTAATATCCATTGACCATGTAAATGCATCATCATCAGATCCCCCAGGAACTCCCAATACATAATATGCAGTATTTTCAAGAGGTAAACCATGTTCTCCTCTTGGAGGGTAATGAGTTAAAAGTGCCTGGATCATAGCTTGACCACTAATTAATCCAGTACAAACATGACCGTGATAAGCAGCTTGTGTTAAAACATCGGATGGAAGTCCACCCACCCATGCATTAGCCATACTAATATAAGAATATGCATCTTCATTACCTAATAATTCTTGTAATTTTTTCCATTGATTAGATGTTAAATCCACACCAGCAGGACCATTATACAAAGGATTTAGAGAACCGTTTTTAAAAAATACCATTGTTAAAGTATTACCATTTTTAGCAAAAAATGCAAAATCAATAGGATCTGTTCTAACAGCAGAAAGAGTTAATAAATTCCCTTTACCATAAGAAATGTAACCTTTTGCACCGTTTAAAATACCCTCTAATGCATCTTCAGTAGTTGCATCATTAAGACGAGTCATTCCTGCAGTTGTAATAACTAATAAACTATCAGCATTTTTAAAATTTAATATTTTATCTGCTTTTAAAGTTACATCACGCCCCATTTTATAACTATCAGTTGGTTTAAGGGTAAAAACTCCACTACCAATTAGTGAAGAATTAATTTGGATATCTTTAGACTGAGCAACATATCCTGGAGCACTAACTGAAACTTTATACGATCTTTGAGAACTATTATCCTCTAATTTTAATATATATTTATTAGAATTAGCATCACTAGTCTGTGTGAAATCAATAACTTGATCATCCTGTGTTACTGATACTGTAGGGAAAATATCATCTTCATACTCATAATTTACCTCAAGTTCCAGACTTGTTTCATTTTGAGCTGATATTCCACTAATACTAAATATTAAAACAAAAAAAGACAATAGTAAAATAATTCTTTTTTTCATTATATATAATTTCTCCATAATTTATTCAAGGTAAAATCAAAAAGGATTTTACAAATATCCATTGCAGTAATACTATATTTAAGTTTTTCTTATTACAAATTCATTAAAAACTAATTAAAAAGTATTAACATTTTAAAAAAGTAATAATAATCATTTAAAATCCTTAAAAAAAGTAATAATAAATTATTTAAGTAATAATTTTTAATAAGCTATAAAAATAATTAAAATTTTAAACAGAAGTCTAATAATAAACTAATTTTAGTATAAAAATAGTATTACAAATAATGAAAAGTAATACTTAATATTTAAAAACAAGAGTATTACTTTTTTTATAGTTTTAATAAATTTGTAATACTATAGCTATATTTAAATAATAGTTTTAAACAAAAAATATTATTTATAAGGCGTCTTCATGAATATTTCTATAAAAAATATTGAACAAGAATCTTTAAAAGATAGTATTATCCATAAATTAGACGGTAGAGTTAAAATAGTAATGATTTTAATAATGATTGTATATTCTGTTTACACAACAAAGATTTCATCATTAATTTTATTAGAAGTATATATCATTATTTTAATACTAATTTCAAATATTTCGATTAAGTTTTTCTTAAAAAGACTTTTAATAGTAATTCCTATTGGTGGATTAATAGCTATCTTACAACCATTTATAAAACCTGGATTAATTTTGTATACGTTACCTTTTAATATTAATTTTACATATCAAGGCTTAATATTTGGATTATTATTATTTACTAGAGTTTTTGTTTGTTTATCATGTGTTGTTTTATTATCCTCTGTTACTCCTTTAAATAATATTGAAAAATCACTTAGAAAATTAGGATTACCAAAAACTATATGTACTGTTTTAAGTATGTCCATTAGATATTTATTCTTATTTTTTGAAGAGTTATCTAATATTCAAAATGCTCAAAAATCTCGTTCTTTTGATATATGGAATAAAAATACAAATTATATTTGGAGAATCAGACATATTGGATATACAATAGTTTTGATTTTTTTAAATTCATATGATAAAGGAGAAAAAGTATACAACAGTATGTTAAGTCGTGGTTATAATGGTGAAATTCCCTCTTACTCCAAAAAAACAAAAATTAATCTATTAGATTATGGAATATTACTTTTAACAATATTAATAATATTTCTAATTAATTAAATTTAATTAATAATATACTTAATATTCCTTATAATTTAAATAGTTAAAATAAGTTATTATAATTATTAAAAAATTTTTTTTTAGTTGGTGTTTATGGGTTCAAAGTTAGTTAGAAGTAGTTTTTTAAATTTCATAGGAAATATTATTTTCCGTGTAGGTGGATACATTTATCGTTTTTTAATGGCATCCTTACTTGGACCCTCCAACTACGGAATATTAGGCTTAACTCTTCCATTTCAAGGTATATTTCAAGCATTATCTGCAGGAGGTATGCCTCCAGCTATAGCTAAATATATAGCAGAATATGAAATTTTAGATGAAAAAGACATGGCAAGGCAGACAATTTATACATCTCTTAAAATAACTACTGTTTTAGGATTATTTTTTGGTTTTTTTATGGTATTTTTTGCAGCCCCATGGATTGCAGAAGTATATTTACAAAAACCTGAAGCAACAATACCTTTACAGATCGTTGGTTTAATTACTCCTTTTAGTGCAATCATTGGAGCATTTAGGGGTGGTTTTCAAGGAGTGTATAAAATGGAATATATGTTATATACTCGAGCAGTTGAACAATTAGGAATGATTCTTTTTGCAACAGCATTTATTTTAATAGGATTATCAGTAAGTGGTGCATTACTTGGAACTACTTTAGGATTTGTATTTTCAGCTATTTTATCTGTTTATATTTTTAAAAATCATATGGGTGAATTTATTCCTCCAAAAAATCCAAATTTTAAATTTACACATAGAGATGAGTTAAAATTAGTTAAAAAATTATTATGGTTTTCAATACCCGTAATTATAACTTCACTTGCTGAAATGGGAATTTACACAATTGGTACTCTTGTAATGGGCAGATATTTAACTGCTGATTTGATTGGTTATTTTACAGCAGCTGATCCTATAGCTCGTTTACCTTTAATTATATCAATTTCATTATCTGTGACAATTTTACCTGCAACATCTGAGGCTTTTTCCATAAAAGATAACTCAAAACTAAAGAAATATGTTAGTGAAGCTTATAAATATACTATGATTTTTGTTATCCCAATGTGTATAGGTATTGCATTATTTTCAAAAGAAATTTTAGGCTTAGTTTACTTTACAAATCCTGATTATATGGCAGGTGCAACTGCAATGAGTATTTTAACTATTGGAATGTCTTTTTATTCTATTTATGTAATTTCAACTAGTATAATTCAAGGAACTGGAAATCCAAGAATTCCAATGTATATTTTAATTGGTGGAATAGTAGCTTCAATATTTTTAAATATTTGGTTAGTTCCTACGCATGGAATTGTTGGAGGCGCTATTGCAAATACATTATCATGTTTAGTTATGGTCTTTCCAATTCTATACTTTGTTTCTAGATATACAAAGACAAATTTTCCAATAAGACCAATTGGAAAAATATTAATTGCATCTATTATAATGGGAATTGTTATTTTAATTCTTCCAAAAAGTAGAACAGGTTTATTAATTGGAATAGTAATATGTCCAATAATTTATATTTTATCCATTATTGGATTAAGATTCTTTACATTAGAGGATATTGCTAATTTTAGAGGATACTCAGCAAAGTTAGGGCCTTTATCTGGTTTAGCTAATAAAATACTTGACTTTGTTGAAAAATTTTTAATAAAAAGTAAATAGAAAAATTATTATTGAATAAATTTAATAAATATATTTAGGTTATTATGAGGGAAGTTAAAGCAGGCATTGAATATAAAATAAATCTAAATAATAAATCTTTTCTATTAGGTAGAAAAAAATACAAACTTTTAGATAAGATTAATAGCTTTGGTTCTATTAGCGAAGCTGCAAAATTAACAGAAATATCTTATAGAACTGCTTTAAACCATATTGAAAAAATTGAATCTAGCTTAGATATAAAAATTGTAGAAACACAAAAAGGAGGAAAAGGTGGAGGAGGCAAAACTTCTCTTTCTGAAGAAGGTTTCGCAATTTTAAAAGAATGTAAAAAAATAAATGCTATCATGGAACTTCATAAAGATGCTAATGAATTAAAAAGTGTAGTTAAAAAAATTGATAGTGAAAAAGGAGTAATGATTATTGGTATAAAAGATATTGATATTAATATTCCTTTAAATAATAAATATGAGATTGGAGATAAAATATTAGCATTAATTAACTATGATAATATTTTTTTAATGTTAGAACCATATGACTCTAGTATTAGAAATAATTTAAAAGGAAAAATTGTAGAGTTAAGTTTAAATAATAAAATAATACGTGTAAAAATAGATATTGGAGGAATATTCATATATTCAGACATAACTATTTCAGCAGCAAAAGAGCTAGATTTAGAGCTAGGAAAAGAAATTTATGTTGGTTTTAAAGCTATGTCTGTTGCAACATTAAAATTATAATTGGTGATTTTATGTTCAGAATAGATGTGGATACAGAAAAATGCATAGGATGTGGAAAATGTTATGACATCTGTCCCAAGGGACCTAAAATATGGAAAATAAATAAAGTTGCACATATATTAGATTTAGACTATTGTCATGTTTGTACATTGTGTGCAATGCAATGCCCTGTAGATGCAATTAAAATATTAAGAAATGGTTAAAACTATAAAATTATTAAGTAATGAATTAAAATAAAGGAAAGATAATATGGATAGAAAAGCGAGTTCTTCAAGAAAAACTTCAGAAACAAATATTAAAATCGATTTAAATATTGATGGAAAAGGAATTTATGAAATTAATAGTGGAATAAATTTTTTAGATCACATGTTAGAATCTTTCTCAAAACATAGCTTAATGGATTTAAAAATAGAAGCTACAGGAGATTTAGATGTTGATGATCATCATACAATAGAAGATATAGGAATATTGCTTGGAGAAACATTTAATAAAGCTATTGGTGATAAAAGAGGAATATCAAGAATGGCAGATGTAATAATTCCAATGGATGAATCAGTAGCTATTGTTGCAATAGATATTAGTGGACGTAGCTATTGTAATATGGATTTACTCTTTAAAAATGAGAAAATTGGAGATTTAACATCAGATAATATAATCCATTTCTTTGAATCATTTGCAAATTCTGGTAAAATAAACATCTTTGGAAATATAACAGGGAAAAACGATCACCATAAAGCAGAAGCATTATTTAAAGGGTTTGCAAGATCATTAAAAGAAGCTTCAAAAATAGAACATGATAAAGTACCTAGTACAAAAGGCACATTATAAAATAAAAAAAAGAAGTAGTTTTAAACTACTTAATTAGAAGGTTTATCCATTAATTTAGATTTACCACCAACAGAACCATCATTCATATGAGGAGTTCTGCATAAAGTATCATTAGATTTTTCAAGTTCTCTTGCTTCATTAGCTAATTGAGCAGCAGATGTTGCCATTTCGTGTGCTGCTGCAACAAGAGGAATATATTTATCTGCATCTTGAACCATGAAACAACCTTTAGTATCAAGATTAGCGACTGCAGCTGCCATTTCATATGCAGCAATTGCTTTAGCTTTTGCATAAGGATTTTCAAAATTACCAGCTTCAACAGCTTTTTCAGCAGTAATTACAAGCTTTGGAATTTCAACATCATTACCTGCTTCAACAGCAGCAATAACATCATCAATAGTATTTTGAACTAATCTAAATGCTCCAGTAGTAGCTAAAACTTTAATAATATCAGAATTAAATGAAGCCATTTCACTAGGATCTAATAGTTCTCTTCTAGCACCAATCATAGGATCTGCTTTAACAATAATATAACCTAAACCTTGTTCATCCATTTCTTCTTTTTTACTAGCACCAGGTGCATCACCAATTATAATAGCTGGTTTATCTACTAGAGACAATAATTCACGAGCTTTAGCAGGACCAGGAGCTCCAGGATTAGGGCTTATGAAAATACAGAAATCAGGATCAAAATCTCCTATTTTTCCAACAACTTCTTCAACTTGTTCTGGGTTCATTTTAGCACCAGAACCAACAACTCTAACATCAATATTAGGTCTATCAGCACGTTCATCTAATAATAAATCAATAACCGGAGAAGTACCAATATTTCCACTTTTTATAATACCTATTTTTACTACCATAAATTTCACCATTTTTTAAAATTAAAAATTCTTCATCCAAATATTAATTTGATATATAATAATATTAAAATTTTTTGATTTGATTTTAAACATGAACTTTAAATACCTTATTAAAAAAGTTATTTTAAATAGCTTATTTATATATAGTTAACGACACGGAAATTTTAATATAAATTAAAATTTGATGATTAATGAAAAATAGTTATTTATACTTTATTTTGTTAAATTACTGTTTTAAAAGAGTGGTGATAATAATTATAAATTAAACTTATATAAAAAATTTAATGTCTGTAACTATATTTTAAATTAAAAGAATCATTAAAAAAAATAAAACTAAAATATCAGCTATTAATACCTTTAAATTGAATTTTATCCTTATTAAAAACTATTAAAATACATCCTAAAAGTAAAAAAAACCAAATCATAATGTCTGTAGGTCCAGTTTCAATCCAAATTAATATATGAGCTAAAATAATAGCATAAATACCAATAGCTAAACCTTTAATATTCTTTTGAATCATATAGATTAATTTAAGAAATGACCCAAAGAAAAACATTTGAATTGTAAGACCGATTAATCCAAAATCCAAATACACAGGACCAAATAAAGTAGAAGTTATTAATGCATGATAATGTAAGACATATTCACCAATAAAAGTTCTAGGACTACCACTTGAAAAAACCATAGCTAAAATATGTCCACCAGTAGATCCTGCCAGAGGAACAATATTATCAAAAACTTTTAAAGTAAAGCCCGCCCTATAAAAGACTAGTTCTAAAGGATTAAGCATCCAATTTTGACCAACAATAGATTGAGATGCAATAAATCCAATAGCTAAACCTAAACCACCCATTAATACAATGAAAATAATAGCTATTTTCCGATTAAGATTACCTAAATAATAAAATGTTATAAATAAACTAATCAAAATAGCAATAATTGATGTTCTATAACCATTTAAAGTATATAATAATAAAGCAAATAAAATCAATAAAAAATATTTTTTATTATAATACTTAGCTATTAAAATATTTATAGAAGGTAAAAATAAAATATAAGAAATTCTCCATAAATTTGTTGTTGCATTAGCTTTTAAAATACTATTAAAAAGAGGAATTCCACCTAAATAAATTAAGTTTATAATTTGTAATGATAAAGCTATTAAAACTAAAAAAACTAATAATTTCTCATTTAAAAGTTTTGAAATAGATAAAGTAAAATTAAATTGGGAAATATTTGATTTTTTAAATACAAAAAACTTTCCAATAATTAAAACACCTATAATAAAAATTAAAACAGAATACAAAATAATCAGAATTGCTTCAATAGATAATGGTGAATCAAATCTATAATTAAAAGATCCAAAATAACCCATCCCTAAAAATACTAAAATAGCAAAAACTACAATATATGGTGAGAAAATATCTATATTTTTAATTCTTTCAATCATTAACCGAACTCCTTAGAAGATTCTGTTAAATTAGAAGCAAAATTAGGTAATGCTGCAATATGAGTATGAACATAACTTGCAAGTGTATTTTTTTCAATAAAACCATCTTGATTATTATAAGAACCTTTACCTCTTAAAATATTAAAGGCCATTTTATTTTTTAGATTTTCTCTACTTACAAATACTTTTGAATAATGAAATTCATGGCCATTAAAAGATTCACCTTTTTTAGATATAATGTTATCTTCTTTAACTTCAGCTATAGTATATTTTAATGCTTGAACCTTATCTGTTAAAATAGATTTATATGGAAAAATATCAATCATCTTATTATCAGAAATTGAATTCATTAAATACATTAAACCACCACATTCAGCATAAATTGGTTTTTCTTCTAAATGAAATTTTTTAATTTCATTAATTAAGCTTTGATTATTAGAAATTTCTCTAGAAAATAGTTCAGGATAACCACCACCAATATATATACCATCAGCATCAGGTAAATTTTCATCATGCAAAGGAGAAAAATATTCTAGTTTCGCATTATTAGCTTCTAATCCTTCTAAATTTTCCTTATAATAAAAATTAAAAGCTTCATCATAAGCAACAGCTATTTTTACTTTAGATCTATTTTTAACATTCCAAATATCTTCTCTTTCATTTGAAATTTTAGGTGCATCTTTCATAATCTCAATTAATCTATCTAAATCAATAGATTCTTCAATAATATTAGCCCATAAATCAATTAATTTTAAAGAATTTTCTTTTTCAATTGCAGGAACAAGCCCTAAATGTCTCTCTTCTATAGCTATTGAATCATCTCTGTTAATCCCACCAATAACTTCAACATTGACTAGTTTTTCTATAGATTTTTTAGTTTTAAGATAATGATCCTTATTTTTAACCTTATTTAAAATAACACCAGCTATATTAATAGTAGGATCTAATTGTTTAAAGCCTAATACTATTGCAGCAGCACTTTTAACTAAGCTTCTAGAATTAACAATTAAAATAACAGGAGCATTTAATGCTTTTGCAACAGAAGCAGTGCTACCTACATCATTAATAGAATCAATTCCTTCATAAAGACCCCTAACACCTTCAATAATTGCTAAATCTTTATTATTCATAGATTTTAAAAAAGAATCTCTAATTTGAGCAGGATTCATAAAAAAGGAGTCTAAATTTCTTGAAAAATTATCTGTTGCTAATGTATGATACGATGGATCAATATAATCAGGCCCTACTTTAAATGATTGTACTTTAAATTCTTTTGAAAGTGCTTTCATGATCCCTGTAGAAATAGTGGTTTTTCCAACAGCACTTCCTGTTCCTGATAAAACAATTCTCATATTAATAAGTTAATTTAGAAATTATTTAAGTTTTGTCTAATTTAAAAAAACCTTAATTTTAAAATAATAATCTAGTTTAATATAAACAAATTTAAATTAATAAATATAACAAAAATGAAAGTACTATTTTATTATTTGTTTTAATTCAGTTATATTTAATAGAATAAAACTCATAATATAAAAACATTCCTTGTTTTTTGAATATATATAATATTCATAATCTCAATCAGAAGTATATATGCCACATTTATATTTATCATACTTAACATACACTACCTTATTTAATCAGAAGTAGCATATATATGCCACATTTATATTATTAACTTCCATATATTCAAGAGGATGGAAGGTATAAACTTCATCCTCTGTTTGATGCTCTTCAATTTTATCATTTACATTTGCACATTTAATAACAGAAATTTTATTATCATTGTTATAAAACTATAAACTAGTTCCCTTATTTAAAAGAGTATTTATCTTATACTCTTCAGGTTTTCCATATTCAATTCCATTAACTTTAAGTTCAGAGTCTGAAAAATTTTTTTCAATCCCAATAAAACCACTAATAAACAATAAGCAAAACAATATTAAAATAACTAAAAAACTCAATTCTATTTTATTCATAATAATCATCTTTTTGAATCTATTTGTTTTTATTATTGTAATTATTATTAAAGCTAAGATATAAGTTTTAAAGAAGAATATGTAAAAATCAATGCTTTATTCATTAATTGTCTATTATTTACTTAGTATATTAATATGTCAGTGTCAATTTGTTAGTTGTTTTTTATGGAGTTTCCCCAGCGTTGTGAACGGTTGTAGATTTGGTTCATGAATCCTATTCCTGTTTTGTATTTATTTTTATCTGCTTTGGGCATTGTATTACCAATATAATTTTC